>JAURLQ010000112.1 GCA_030831125.1 Gammaproteobacteria bacterium | reverse complement strand
ATGCTAGCAACGCTCAAGAGTAATTTTCGCCTAAAGTGTGATTTAGCAACAATTTAGCAACGCACTTTAAATATAAATAAGTACATATAAAACAATATGATATATGAATTACAAGGGACTAAAACAATAAAACAAGGGACTTAAAATCCCTCGGGGGAAACCCCGTACCGGTTCGATTCCGGTCCCGGGCACCAACCTGCTACTGCTGTTGATCTTTGACCAGGGCTGACATCAAGTGCCCTTGATGGTTTCCATTTACGGTCTGCATCGTTGTTGATTCATCCCCCTTTTATCATTCAATTTCGCTGGTATAGTCACTGGCTGTAGCCCACACGAAATGGATAGTCATGTCTGAAGAAAAACATAACATTTCACAGAATGTTTCCACAGAAGCGCCAAAACAGACTCTGGTGCAGGAAGGTAGTATTTCCCAGACAAAATACATCACAGAATTCATGGTGAAAGTGCCCGGATTCAGTCCGCCAGAGTCACCCCAGGAAAACTATTGTCCGTTACCGAATTGCAGCCAGGAGGAACTTAACGAGTTCCGCAGTGCCGGTGTGCTGCTCAAATCAATTGCTGAGGAAGCCAAAGCCTGGGCAGCAAAACTGCCACCGAATTATCGTCCTGCGATCATGGCGCTGCTGCACGGTGGAGTACAGGTACAGGTACATTCTCTGGCGCAGGTCAGTTTTGACGGTATTCGTGTTGAAGGCATACTGGGTGAAAATCCCTGTTCCGTACTTGCCCATCAGGACACAATCCAGCTGATCTGTCATGCAATCTGTACAGATCCGGAGGAGGAAGAACCACATCCCATAGGTTTCATCTGGCCGGATCACAACGAAAAAGTCTGAATGCGGGTTGCCCCGCAAGTTGAACTTATCCCGTCGCAACAGGGTTTGAACCATTGTCATGACTGCACTCAGTGTCAATCTCAACAAACTGGCTTTATTGCGTAATTCACGTGGCAGGAACTATCCGGACCTGCTCGATTTTGCCCGGCGATTTATTGCGCTTGGTATACAGGGTATTACGATTCATCCACGCCCTGATGAGCGGCATATTACACGCCGCGATGCCTATGAACTGGCAGAGCTGCTGCAGGACTATCCTGATGTGGAGTTCAACATCGAGGGCTATCCGTCGGCCGATTTCCTGAAGCTGATAGGCGAAACCCGACCGGACCAGTGTACGCTGGTGCCCGACAGTGATGATCAGCTCACTTCGGATCATGGCTGGGACTGTGTTGCACAGGGGGATTTGCTGAAAGGCATTATCAGCCAGGTGAAAAAGCATGATGTACGCTGTGCCATTTTTCTGGATCCCGATGTGCGTCAGGCAGACGCAGTATGTTGTTTGGGTGCAGAAAGGATAGAGCTGTATACGGAAATGTATGCTGCCACTTTTGATACCGAACAACAGGATCCGGTATTCGAGCTGTATCGGCAAACTGCCGCGCTGGTTCAGGAAGCCGGTATCGGGGTAAACGCCGGACACGATCTCGACCTCTTGAATCTGCCGCAATTTTTAACGATACCCGACATATTGGAAGTGTCCATAGGACATGCACTGACAGTGGAGTGCGTAGAGCAGGGAATGGAAAAAGTGATTGCCACTTATCTGGCTATCTGTAAACAAAACTGAACCCCGGGAAAGGGTTTATTGAAGCATCAATGCCCAAACCAGTGTAAAGGTCATGGCGCTGGCGCCAAAACAGGCAAGCAGCATGGTACGCCAATCACAAACGATTTTTTCAGCTGGCTTGAGGTGACTCTGTAGCCAGGCTTCTTCGGTTTCTTCTATACCCCTGATGACATGCAAGAAATTGACGTTTGTTTCACGCTTGCCATAGGCAGCCAGCAGAGCCTTGTGGCTCAGGATATTGATAAGGCGGGGATTTCCTCTGCTGTTTTGATGGATTTCGTCTACTGCCTGCGGGGTGAACAGATTCCTGCCCGGGAAGCCTCCGCAGCGCAGACGATGATGGATATAGGAAGCAGTTTCTTCCCTGTTCAGCAAAGGCAAAGTATAGCTTTTTGTGATCCGTGATTTGAGTGATGCAAGCCTGTCTTTGTGCAGCAGATCATTCAGCTCCGGCTGCCCTGCAAAAAGAATCTGCAGGAAGCCAGGGCAATCCTGTCCGGGTAAACCCAGCAGTGCTTCAATGGTTTCTTCCGGCATTGCCTGGACATCATCCAGTAACAGCAGTACTTTTTTGCCGGCATCGCGCATCTCTTTGAATCTTTCATCCAGCAGGACAAGCAATTGCGGCCTGCTCATGTCTGCAGTTGCCATGGTGCCAAGTTCCCTGGCAATGGCAAGGATCAGACCATCCGGGGAAAGAAAAGGATTGGGAATATACGCGGGCAGATATTCATCGCCGGGATTCTGGAGCAGACGACGACAAAGCAGGGTTTTGCCTCTCCCCGCTTCTCCGCAAATCCGGATGTAGCCATCGCCTTTGTGCAATGCAGCCTGAACTACAGCCATTGCCTGACGGTGACCTTCCAGATCAAAATAGAATTCTGTATTCGGGCTCAACGTGAAAGGTAGTTCACGCAAGCTGAAATGCTCCAGATACACCTGTTGTTCCTGTTTACCCTTTGGGGACTTTGTGGGCTGACATTGGCAAGTCCAATTTCACGATCGGGTGAATGGTAAGGGGGCCGGAGCAATTCCTGTATAGGAAATCTTCCTTTTTTATCATCCACTTGCATGCAGCTGCCTTTCTTTGCCGGTACCGACTATCATTGGCGCATGAGTACAGTAACGAACATCATGACAGGCAAACTGGTAGTCGCAATATCTTCAAGGGCATTGTTCAATCTGGACGATAGTCACAGGATCTACGAACAGGATGGCGTTGAAGCCTATCGCCAGTACCAGATTGAACATGAAGACGAAATTCTTGAGCCGGGTGATGCCTTTCATCTGGTAAAGAAACTGCTCAATATCAATACTCTGCTCGGCAGTACCAGAGTGGAAGTCATCCTGCTTTCACGCAATACGGCGGATACCGGTTTGCGGATATTCAATTCGATTGAACACTATGGCATGAATATCCAGAAGGCCGCTTTTTGCGGTGGATCCAGTCCCTATCGCTATATTTCGGCCTTCAATTCCCATCTGTTTCTCTCTACCAATGGGCAGGACGTCCGCCAGGCACTGGACAACAATATTGCAGCGGCAACCATCATGCCTTCAAAGATGGCCAATACCGATGATTTCAAGTTGCGCTTTGCCTTTGACGGCGATGCAGTGCTCTTTTCTGACGAGGCGGAACGTGTATACAAGTTGCAGGGGCTGGATGAATTCACACGTAGTGAAAAGGCGTCTGCCAAGATTCCGCTCAGTGGCGGCCCGTTCAAACCGTTTCTCGAAGCGCTGCACATGTTGCAGAAAGAATTCGACGCAGATACCTCTCCAATCAGAACCTGCCTGGTTACTGCACGTTCCGCACCTGCTCATGAGCGGGTTATCAATACCCTGCGTGCCTGGGATATCAGGATAGATGAGTCCCTGTTTCTGGGAGGCCAGGACAAGGGGGCATTTCTGCGCGCCTATGAAGCTGATGTGTTTTTCGATGACCAGGAAGGGCATTGCGAATCAGCCAGGGAACATGTGGCAACCGGACATGTACCTTCGGGAATTGCAAACCAGAAACCGGGTTAGACAGAAAACATATACCGCAAGTTAGTGGAAAAATGCGAACTTGATGCCAAGCCCGGTCAGGGCGATAACCAGTATTGTTCTCATCACCTTGTCCGGTACGAAGGCGCCTGTATGTGTACCAAGCCAAATTCCTGGTATGGAACCGCACAAAAGCCCCAGAAGCAGGGAAAAGTCCACCAGACCGTTGTAAAGATATCCCAGTCCACCAACCAGAGTCAGCGGTACTGCATGTGCAATGTCGGTACCGACTATCCTGACTGTTGGAATCATGGGAAACAACAGAAACAGGGCCGCTGCGCCGAAAGCACCAGCACCAACTGAAGAGAGGGTGACACAGAATCCGAGCAGAAGCCCCAGCAATACCGTCAACACATCCCTGGACCTAGATGGCAGATCAACATGGGCAGAAGAGAGATTGCCACTGAGCCTGTGCTGGATTTTCTTCTGGAAACACACAACAGTTGCGGTCATCAGCAACATGATTCCCAGTGTCGTCGTTAGCAGTGTTTCAAAACCTTCCTGATTCCTGAAATCACTGTTGAGCAGCCATATGCTCAAGAGCAAGGTCATCGGAATGCTGCCTGTGGCCAGGAGCAGCATGGTGCGCCACACGACATTCCCGCGACGATGATGGAAATACATGCCTGAAGACTTGGTAAGTCCTGCATAAAGCAGGTCTGTTCCTATGGCAACAGGAGCAGGGTAGCCCAGCAGGAGCAGTATAGGGGTCATCAGAGAGCCACCACCCACTCCTGTCAGACCAACCGCGTAGCCGACCAGGCCACCAGCTCCTGCCAAAGTGAGAAATTCTGTCAACATAACTGCACGGTGCTCCGGAAGACGGCGCAATGTACCGACTGCTTTTAAGAATGAAAAGAAGTATTTGGCTATATTTATATAGCATTTGGTTATAATAGTGTGCGGAGAGCCTTTATGAACCTGCAACAACTCAAATTCATTCGCGCAGTAACCGATGCAGACCTCAACATTACCCGGGCTGCTGCAAGCCTGTTCACCTCCCAGCCCGGTATAAGCAAGCAGATAGGGCTACTGGAGGCTGAACTGGGTCTGGAGATATTCGAGCGGAGTGGCAAGCATTTGAAGTCGCTGACACCCGCAGGCAAGGAAATCGTGGCCAAGGCCAGGGAAATACTGGATAAAACCAGTGCCCTTGGTGCCATCGCAGATGAATACAAGGATCCAGGCAAGGGCAGTCTGTCCATCGCTACGACCCATACCCAGTCACGATACATGCTGCCTCCCGTAATCAGCCGCTTTATTACGCGCTATCCTGGAGTTTCCCTGCACATGCATCAGGGCTCGCCCATGCAGATTTCGGAACTGGCTTCGAGGGGTGAAGCAGACTTTGCCATTGCCACTGAAGCGCTGGAGCTGTTTGACAACCTTGTCATGATGCCGTGTTTCCGCTGGAACCGTTCAATACTGGTCACCCGTGATCACCCTCTTGCCACAGCAGTAGAACCTACGCTACATGAAGTGGCAGAACATCCCATTGTGACCTACGTTTTCGGCTTTACAGGAAGATCAAAACTTGACCAGGCTTTTCATGAGGCAGAGGTGCAGCCACGGGTCGTGTTCACGGCAACTGATGCAGATGTCATCAAGACCTATGTCCGGCTTGGGCTGGGTATAGGCATTGTGGCCAGCATGGCCTGGGAACCGGGAAGAGACAGTGACCTTGTGGCAATAGATGCCTCGCATCTTTTTGACTGGAGCGTAACAAGCATCGGGTTCAGGCAGGAGACCTGGTTACGGGGTTATATGTACGATTTCATCTCTTTGTTTGCGCCACATCTGTCACGGGACATTGTTGACCGTTTTGTGGCTGCAGGAACCATTTCAGACAGGGAAAAACTTGCCAGCGCAATGGATCTTCCACATTTGCCCTGAAACTTCCTGCGATTGCATTGCACTTATGTTCCCTAACGGGGAAAATTCAACCGGTTTCATATGCGGAGTAAGCAAGTGCATATTGCATGTCTTGATCTTGAAGGTGTTCTCATTCCCGAAGTATGGATAGGGCTGGCAGAAAAAACCGGCATAGAGGCGCTCAGGCGTACTACCCGGGAAGAACCCGACTACGACGTCCTGATGAAGTATCGCATGAAGATACTTGATGAACACAAACTGGGCATGAAGGAAATCCAGGAAGTTGTTGCATCCATGGACCCCTTGCCGGGAGCAGTGGATTTTGTCAGTTGGTTGAGAGGGTATTTCCAGGTGGTGATACTTTCGGACACCTACTATGAATTTGTGCTGCCCCTTATAGCCAAACTCGGTAATCCCACGCTCTTCTGCCACAAGTTGGTGACTGATGATAATGGCAGAATTGTCGATTATGTATTGCGCCAGAAAGACCCGAAACGGGCTTCAGTCAAGGCCTTCCATTCCCTCAATTTCAAGGTTGTGGCAGCAGGGGATTCATACAATGATACCTCGATGCTGTCGGAGGCAGAGGCTGGCATTCTGTTTCATGCCCCTGAAAATGTGATCGCACAATTCCCCCAGTTTCCTGCGGTGCATACCTACGAGGATTTGAAACAGGAATTTCTCAAGGCAAGGGAACGGCTTTGAACGCAATCGGAATTATTGAGTGGATTCTGTCAGGGAAAACAGGATCCGGGCTGTAGCTCCCCAGATGTAGTGACTCTCAAAATCCAGTGCCAGGAAATCACGACGCACACCGTTTTTGACCAGACTGTCGGTCCGATAATTGCCACTGTCCAATACCAGTTGCAGTGGACACATGATGATTTCATCAACTTCACCGGGTTGTGGTCGCAGGTTGTGGTTGGCAGAAGTTGTGCCCACTACCGGGATGATTTCGAAACCGGAACTTACTTCAAGTGCAGGTAATCTGCCCAGCGTACTTATGTGTCTGGCATCCACACCTGTTTCTTCTTCGGCTTCCCGAAGAGCAGTATGCTCCGGACTTACATCCCGGATGGCACGTTTTCCTCCGGGCAGGCTTATCTGCCCCGCATGGTGCAGAAGGTCAGGACTGCGTCTGGTCAGCAACGTATAGGGTTCGTGCTGATCAATGCACAGCAGCACCAGAACCGCTGACTGTGGTTTTTCCGATGCGTGCCACTGTAAACCTGATGGCAGCAATTTGAACCGTGTCCCGTTCAAACAGGTTTACCTCCGGTCAGAGGTTGTTGATGAAGATGCCGATTTTATCCAGTGTCTCCTGGTACTCGGAATCGCCAGTAGAATCGGCAACTATGCCACCACCGCCCCAGCAATAAACACTGTTGCCCGCCTTCACGAGCGTGCGTATACAGATATTGCTGTCCATGTTGCCGTTATAGCCGAACCAGGCAATGGCCCCACAGTAAACAGAACGTGGCATGGTTTCCAGTTCATCAATGATCTCCATGGCACGCTGTTTCGGGGTGCCGGTAATGGAGCCACCGGGGAAACATGCAGAGAACAGGCGGAACACATCTTCGACTTTTCCCAGTCTGCCGCTGATCGTGCTTACCAGATGATGGACATTGGTAAAGCTTTGGATTTCAAACATGTTTTCTGCCTTCACTGAACCGACATCGCATACTCTACCGATGTCATTGCGCAGCAGATCCACAATCATCAGGTTTTCAGCCCGGTCCTTGCTGCTGTTTGCCAGTGCATCCCTGTTGGCACAGTCTTCCCGGAGATCTTTTGAGCGAGGCTTTGTACCCTTGATTGGTTGGGTTATGACCTTGCCGTTGCAGACCTGAAGAAATCTTTCCGGCGAGAAGCTCATTACTGCCATAGTGTCATCTTCAATGTAGGCTGCAAATGGCGCATCTGCTTTCGACTGCAATCTGGTGAAGGCTTCAAAGGGATCTCCACTACAAGGCGCTGAAAAGCACTGCGAGAGATTTACCTGGTAGCAGTCGCCCGCCTTTATGTATTCAATTACCCGGTTGAACCTTTCAAGATAGGCCGCTCTGGTGAAGTTGGAAGAGAAGGGCGCTGTCAGCCTGAAGGGATTGGCAGCAAAAGCGCGGCCATGGTGCTCAATAACATGATCAATTATCTGCAGTATTCGCTGTTGCCTTGCAGATGGCATGTTGCGCAAGACAAGTGTAGTGCAGTTTTTGGCCTGGTCTATTATCAATGCCCAGTCGTAAATACCGGCCAGCATGTCCGCTGGAGCGCCATCGAGGGCCTTGTTGCGAGGCAGTTTGTAGCTGTGGTGCAGCAATTCATAAGAGAAATATCCGATGGCGCCGCCCGTAAAGGGGAGGTCCCTGAGCTGAGGGTCCTTGCTGGCCGAGACAGGGCAGCATTGCTGCAACAGCTCAAAAGGCGCTTCCTTGAAGCTGTAAAGCTTGCCGGAGTCTGCTTCTGTTATTTCAGTTTGCCCATTACGTGTGCCAAGTTTCACTGAGGGATCGGCGGTGATGATGTTGAAGCGACCCGCTGCATGGGTTGCACTGCCACTAGACAGCAAAACCGCCATGGGTAGTTTTCGCAGCGCCTCGTACCAGGTTGTAACTGGAATATGAAATGGCAGGTTGCGGACAAGACTGATTTCACCAGGAGTCGTGCGTAAAGGAGTCATTAGCCGTGCCGGACTGAAGTCAGAGACAAGTGGAAGGGCGGGGTAGCCCGGCGATACGGCTGGCTACCTGCGCGGGCTTGTCAGGGAACAGACTGAGCAGATACAAGGAATTGCCTTTTTCCGGGCCACATTCCTTTTCCACCAGTTTTACCAGTATACGCATGACAGGCGAGAGTCCCCGGCGTTTGTGAAAATCGCGGATTATTTCAAGTATTACCCAATGGGATTGGGTCAATTCGATTTCCTGCTGTCTGGCCAGTTCCAAAGCCACTTCTTCCGACCAGTCATCAAGATTAACCAGAAACCCATCCTTGTCAAAACCAAGGGTTTTACCGGCGATATTCATGAATTGAGGCATATTCTCCTCGGCTACCTCACAGGAAGAAACTGTCAAGCGCCAGGCGCTCAGTTCCAACTTACTATCTTGTCGCATTGCAGTGCCAGTGAAACAAATTCCCTGTAATCGACCCTGATGAAGTCGGGGCTGATTCTGTCAGAAATACCCCTTGCTGCCAAATCCTCCTGCAGCACATGGAGGGTAACGCCAGCGGGTATCATACTGGGCAATACAGATGCGGACTGTGCCGCATAGACACCATCTTCCAGCAATAGCAATGCATCTTCATTGGTCATCGTAGCAAGGCATGCCAATAATGATGTGCTGCTGATATCACTTTTGTTAATTGTATTGAGAATCATCAGAAAACCAGAACCTGGTCACATTCATGTATCAGTGCTTTCATACGGTCTTTTCCTGCTATTGTCACTTTCATCATTAGATCGGCTTCAACCAGCCCACGCGACTCAAGGGATTCCATGTCAACCAGCACTTCCCTGACTCCATAGACCTCCAGTGCCGGAAACAGTTTTGCCATGGTTTTCTGGCCTATGGCGCTGCCATCCTGCTTGTCAAGCAACTGCAGGACTCCATCCCCGGTCAGGAACAGCCAGGTTTCCTGCTCGAAAACAGCATGGGTCATCAAGGCATCAGCACATGCTGCGGCGTGGCCTTGCTGCCAGGGTGCCCGGGTGGAAACAAAGAGGAATTTTTTGCTTGTCATGTGAACGTATGGGCTCTGCAGCTGTGCCTGTCAGGGAGCAAAGTTGATTACACGGTCTGCTTCCAGTCCCGCCTCTACAAGCTGACCGAGACCACTGAGGGTAAAGCCTTCCAGCATGGTGGAACCACCCAATTCATAGCGGTCAGATTCTGTCTTATCAACAATGCCACGCTTGAGCGCAGAGGTGGCACAAACAACCGCATCAAGTGCATTTGAGCGGATCAGTTGTTGCCAGGCTTTCGGCAGATGCAGCTCATCCTGTGGTGCCACGATATTGGCACATGCGTTCAGTACACCATCCTGAAAGAAGAACAGGCGGTGAATCTGATGACCGCTCCCGATTACCGCTTTTGCAAAATTCAGTGCTGACAGCGATGCTGAAGAAGAGGGTGCACCCTGGATGATCAGGCAGAAAGAGCTCATGTATTTTCCAAGTGTTTCAATTCAGGATTTTCCATTTGCGCGGAATGTTGTGCAAGTTCAATTGGGTCATTGACTGACCCTGTAGTTCAGGTAAGATTCGCCCCTTCGCGGAGGGGTGGCAGAGCGGTTGAATGCACCGGTCTTGAAAACCGGCGTAGGCTTATACCCTACCGAGAGTTCGAATCTCTCCCCCTCCGCCATTCTTTTCCTACCCGGATTTTCCCTGTCCATCATTACATTCCGTATATTGCCATTGCGCTGCATGTCGATGGTTTTACAGCCCCCATTGATCGAAAAATTGCCTTGTGAGGCGGGCACAGATAGCCGGCATTACCAACGCGAGGCCAGGCCATCCGGGACCTGAAAAAGGGGGGAAAACAGAGACAGTAAAGCGCTGATCAGGGCGGATACCGGTTATGGCTGCCCTGATCAGAAGCGTGTATTCATTGCTGACGAAGCGCGAAGCTGACTGGGCTGTTTGCCTGCAGTTCAATCATGTCCAGCAGGATCCTGCCACTTTCAACCAGATAGGGATCCTGCTCCCGGGGCTCGTCTTCATTGTCTGCAAGGTCATCCTCTGCAGAAGAGTCGTCGAGCCCGGCATTGAGGTTGTCAATTTCCTCACCTTCATCATCCAGTGCGTCGGTATCTTCCAGCAAAGGCAGTCCCTTGGCTGCCCGTCGTCTGTTTTCTGCAGCAAGGCGCCATTGGTCATTTTCTTCACGCTCGGAGAGCAGTTTTTCCTCGTTCAGTGTGAACTGGTTCTTCTCGCGGTTTTCGATCACCTTCGCAATTTCCTCGCGAATGAAGATGAAGTCGGGATCCTGTTCCATTCGGGCTTCGTGCCTCTCTGCAAGTTCCGGCAGGATGCCCTTGATGTCGGAGTAGGGACGATAGTAATAGGGCTCGATGGTGTCCCAGGGCAGGGCAGTGGGGAGGGCGCTTTCGCCGATGTCTTCGGAAACGGTATACAGGTCAGGAAAATCCAGGTCTGGTGTTACGCCCTTGTGCTGGGTGCTTTCGCCTGAAATGCGATAGAACTTGGCCCTGGTGATTTTCATCTGGCCTTCACTCATCGGAATGAGTTCCTGGACAGTGCCTTTGCCAAAAGTCTGTGATCCCAGTACGGGACCACGCTGGTAATCCTGGATGGCACCGGCAAAGATTTCAGAGGCAGACGCGCTCAGACGGTTGACCAGCACGGCCATAGGCCCGTCGTAGACTATTTCAGGATCGTTGTCGCCCTGCAAGATGTTGTTGCCATCGGCATCCTTGACCTGGACTGTAGGGCCACGACGGATAAAAAGCCCGACCAGAGAGTTTGCTTCACTGAGAGAACCACCACCATTGCGGCGAAGGTCCACTACAACTCCTTCCACACCTTCTGCTTTCAGTTCTTCAAGCAGGTTGCGGACATCTCTTGTGGTGCTGCGGTAGTTTGGGTCTCTGCGCTGCAGGGCCTCAAAATCGATATAGAAAGCGGGTAGTTCAATAACCCCGATCTTGTGGGTCTCTCCGTCATGGTCCACTTCTACTATTTCACTTTTTGCCGAAGAATCCTCGAGCTTGACCGTATCACGGGTAATGCTGATGGCTCTGGATTCAAGCCCGGCTCCATCGGGAATCACATTGAGACGGACAACAGATCCTTTTTCTCCACGGATCAGTTCAACAACATCATCAACGCGCCAGCCAATGACATCAACGAAAGGGTTGTCACCCTGGGCCACACCGATGATCTTGTCGGCAGGGTGCAGTTCTCCCGCAAGATCGGCAGGGCCGCCGGATACTATACTTACAACCTTGGTGTACTCATCTTCCGTTGTCAGGACAGCGCCGATTCCTTCAAGTGACAGTCGCATGCTCATGTTGAAGTTTTCGGCGGCACGCGGTGCGTAATATTGGGTATGGGGATCAAAGGTCATGGTCATCGCGTCCATGTAACGCTGATAGACATCAAGACCATTGGTTTTGAGTACCTGGCTGAGTTGCGAACGGTAGCGCTTGCTTAGCAGTTCGCGGACTTCCGCTATTTCCTTGTCGGTGAGCTTCAGGCTGAGCACATTGCTTTTTACCTGCTTGCGCCACAGATCAACCAGCGATGCGTGATCAGCAGCCCAGGGGGCTTCTTCCCGATCGAGCTCTATGTATTCATCGATGGAAAAATCAAAGTCGGTGGTGTCTTCCTCTACCCGCACAATGGAATACACAAGACGGTCAATCAACCTTTGCTGGTAACGATTGAAAATCAGATAGCCGACATCAACGTCTCCTGCCTTGAGCAAGTCGTCCAGTGAATTGCGGTATTGCTCGAACTCGGCAATATCGTCCTGTGTAAAATACATTTTCGCCCCGTCCAGGGTCTTGATGTAGCTGTCGAGCAATTTTGAGGAAAAAGCATCATCAAAATTTATCTCGGCATAGTGGTTGCGGCTGAGCTGGTCAATGATTTCGCGAGTGATCTGGTTGTAATCGGATTCAGGCTGCAGTTCCTGATAGATGATGTCGACATCCAGCGGGATGTCGGCAGGCAGGTACAGAGGCGCCTGGGCCTGTATGAAGGGACTCAGCACACTGAAAGTGACAAATGCAAATGCACCTGCCAAAACACCTTTTCCTGTATTACCCATACGTGATCTGTGTTCCTGTTGATTCTGCATGATTGTATATACCTT
>JAURLQ010000111.1 GCA_030831125.1 Gammaproteobacteria bacterium | reverse complement strand
CATCGTGCCTTCTTCTTCCACACGTTTTGGCAACCAGGGACTTACCGGTGATGAATATGGTCGCCGTTACAACCTGAGTGTCAATTACCAGTTCTGATCTGTAATACGTTACACGAGTAGAAATGGAAAAGGGGGCACTGCCCCATTACTGTCCCACATAGGCTGGAGGGCATGCGTTTCACAGGCCGGGCAGCGACTGTCGCCAGCAGGGATGCTGGCGTCAAGCCTGCACGGATGTATTTACGGCGTGTCGCAGCATGGCCTGTGGAACTCATGTCTATTAATAGACATTTTCGGCTGCATACCTCCAGAATCCTGATTTCTTGACTGGGACAGCAATGGGGCAGTGGGGTTCTACCCCCATTTTCATGTCTGGCATTAGCGTTGACGTACTTGAACTTAAGTTGATGGTTGTGCAGTGAACATGGCGTCACTATGCTTCGGTCATAGAGATTCCTTTGTCGTGCTGTTGCACAGGAATATGCTCATGAAAACAGGAAATCTGATTTTTGTAGTTCCCCTGCTATTTTTTGCCGGGGAACTGCAGGCTCATCACAGCTTTTTCGGACGTTTTGATACCGGAGTCTCCATTGAGCTGCAGGGAACCGTGTCCAGAGTGCTTTGGAGAAATCCGCATGCCCATATCTATTTGCAGGTAACCGCAGATAATGGGCAGGTAACAGACTGGGATCTGGAAAGCGGCTCGCCGACACTGATGACCCGAGCCGGTATACCTGCAGGCTCGATAAAGGAGGGTGATGTAATAAGGGTCGCTGCCTATCCTCCACTTACTGGTAAACTGGAAGCCTTTGCAACCAATGTTCTTTTACCTACGGGCCAGGAGCTTGTCCTGCAGACTGGTGCCAGTGCCAGATTCGGGACAGACGCAATTGGAGATTTTTCATACAGGTTTCTGACAGAAGGGGATCGCAGCCATCCTGAATGGGGGCTGTTCAGGGTTTGGACCTTTACTGGTGCCGATGGCTTCCTGTTTCCCGAATCAATCAACAGGAACTATGACCTGGAAAATTATCCGATGACTGAAGCTGCCAGGGCTGCAGTTGCCCGATTCAATCCGGCAACAGACAACCCGACCAACAACTGCACACCCAAGGGGATGCCCCTGATCATGGAACAGCCCTTGCCAATGGAAGTTGTCAGACAGGAGGATGGTAATGTGCTTTTCAGGATAGAGGAATATGACCTGACTCGTCTTGTTCACATGAATCAGTCAGAAGTGCCAGTGGATACAGACTTTTCTCCTTTGGGTTATTCAACCGGCAATTGGGAGGGCGATACACTCGTGGTTACTACTACCCATATCAACTGGCCACATTTCAATCAGGCAGGCATACCATTGAGCAACAGGGCAGTTATAACAGAACGGATGACGCCGGTAGAGGATGGCAGTCAAATGGATTACAGAATGACAGTTGAGGATCCTGTCAATTTCACGAGACCTGTAGAGCTTTCAAAAAAATGGCTGCATGTACCACAAGAACAGGTTATGCCATTTGATTGTGCAATCGTACCAGGAGTGGAGTGAAGTTCTGATTCCGGATTGCGGGAAACTCAATTCACGTCCAAACGTAAACCCACCTGATTATAATGCAGCGGGCCTGATGTCGAGAGACGGTATCCCAGAAAAATACGGTGACTGGCTACCTGCAGTTTGCCAGTAAAGATTTCAACCACTTCCTCATTGCCAAGAGTTGCAATTTCATAAGCTGTCTGCAGAGTGGCTATGACACCATCCCAGGGGACAAAAGCACCGCTGCTGTTTCTGTAGGTCCAGATATTGGTCCCATCGGCCAGTATGGTTCTGATGACAAGATAGATTGCGGCAGCCTTGCCACGATCAGTTTCCAGTGGTGTTACTGCGCCGGCAATGAGAATGTCGTCGTTCTCATCAAACTCATTGGCTGGTAAAAGTGCATCAGTGAGTGAGGCGCCCGCATTGAATCTGGCATCGGAAAGTGTGTCCACTCCATCAGATCTGGATACTATGGAGTTCAGTGCTACTTCTCTCGCCAGTGTGTCGCGAAAGGTCTCCTCATCAGTAACGGGATCTTCCTGTGGGGCATTATCGCCAGCAAATTCAATAACCAGGTTGTATGCTCCCGAATCGGAAGGCACAAGGCTGCTGACCCTGATGAAATAAGTGCCCGGGTCCATGTGGACATTGATCAGGAAATTGTTAGCAGTTGCGCCATCAAGCGCTTCGGCAAATTTCTTGTCGGCCTCATTCAGCACTTGTCCGAAAGTATTGAGAGTGCCTTGTGTGTAGGTTGTCAGTGTACCTGATTCCACAAGTGTGATTTGGTAATAGTGATTTCCACCCACGGGGAGTGTAGCGCTAACTGTCTCGTTCAGGCTGGCTACAGTGGCAATGCTGGATAGATGATGGTCGGCCAGGGCCGGGGGGTATGACTGGCAGCAAGGCCAGCAAGGCAATGAGAGACAATCCATGTCGAATGAATGCAGGCGTTAAGCGTGACATCGTGGATATCAGGTAGCTGAATCGACAGGACAAGGATACCACAGACAAATTCTGCTTTGAATTACTTGCTGGTGAAAGTGAATACTGTATCCCAGTTTTCATCCGGCGGCATTGCCGAATATTGTTCTATGCGGTCCAGAAAAAGCTTGTATAGTCTACAGTTAGGTTCTTTTTGAAGCAGATGCATGAGTTTGATGCGTGCATGACTGAAATCGCGGTTTCTGTAACTGGCCAGTGCAGTTTCAAAATCGTTGATCACTGCAAGTTTTTCCGGATTCAGCTCTCCATTTTTGCCGCAAAGTTCATAGATACGAACAGGTTTGTCACGACCTTTGACGCGCACCTTGTCCAGTTCACGGTAGGTGTATTCTCCCGCTGCATTGCGGGCATCCTCGCTGACCATGATGCCAACACCATATTCCTTGGTGAGCGCCTCCAGTCTGGAGGCAAGGTTGACTGAATCTCCAATCACTGTGTAATTGAGACGGTTTGCCGATCCAAGGTTGCCTGCCACTACATTTCCGGTATGGATCCCTATGCCGGTGGTCATCAAAGGATGACCCTTTTGTTCGTTCTTCAGATTCAGATATGTGACTTTCTCCTGCATCAGTAATGCCGCATTCAGTGCATTTTCCACATCATTGGCATAGCTCAGGGGCGCGCCGAACAGGGCCATGACAGCATCGCCGATAAACTTGTCGACAACACCCTTGCTTGCTTCTATGGCCGCACTCACCTCTGAAAGGTATTCATTGAGCATGTTGAGTATGGCTTCGGGCTGCCGTCCCTCGCAGAGGTTGGTGAAATTCCTGATGTCCGAAAACAGTATGGTGACCTGGCGGCTTTCACCACCCAGCGCCACATTCTGTTTCATCAGTTCATCTGCTATTTCCGGGCTGACAACTTTGCCAAGCAAATCCCGCACTTTCTCCTTTTCAGCAAGTCCCCGGGCCATATTGCCAACTGATTTTTCCAGTTGGCCTATTTCATCCCTGCGGTCTGAAAGGATGGGAGTGTCATAGTCACCACTTTCAATTTTCCGCACCGTCCCAGCCAGCTTCAGAACCGGACTGGTTACCGATGTGCCAAGGAACATGGCTACAACAAGAGATATGGCCATACCTATGGTAAACAACAGGGCAAGTCGTGTTTCCAGTGCCCGATAGGGTTGTAAAGCTTCAGTCAATGACTGTTGAATATAAACCTGCAGATCAATGCCGGAGAGATTTTCCAGAAGGACTGGAAGAGAAACGAAATCATCTTCACCAAGAGTCTGCATCATGCTCTGTTCGACTCCCGATGAAGGTGGGAGAAGTTCAAGGTATCCGCGTTGCAGGTCAGTAAGTGTGCTGGCAAGTACCTTCCCGGTATCATTTTCAGATCGAGTCAATATCGAAACATCAGCCGTGATAATGTTCTTGATAGATTGTACGTACTCCGTATCAAGTCGCTGTGCCATTAACAGCCAGCCATCGACTATCGGGATAAGTATTGGAACCAGAACAACCTGGTAGGCTTCCTCCCTGTATATTACAAATGTGCTCAGGGAGAGATCTTCAGTTTCTTCGGGAGCTTCCAGCAGTTCCGGCCAGGGGAAATCTGTTTCTGGCGGATTGAATCTTGAAGTATCTGCGACCATCAGATAGTCGTAATCAACTACCATCATCAGGTCAGCGTCTTGAGCCCTCAAGTCGAGGAGGTTTTCAATTGCAGAAAGTACTGTGGCGTAATCGCGTTCCTTCTTGACCTTGTTGTAGGCTTCCCTGAACCCGAAGTCCCTGCTCAGGGAAATCAGCAGGGATTTGAAACTGTTTTCCCGCTCTCCCAGTACGGTTCTGAGTACTTCCCGGCCGGTGAGCAGATTGGCATCTATGGTGTTTCTGGTATTTGAGTAGGCACTTCGATCAACCGAGATGAAAACCGCTCCCAGCACCAGTATCAGCAGCACTGCCATGTAGCAGATGAGTCTTGTTCTGAAACTGGAGAATTGCACTTGCAGTTCCTGTCAGATGCTGTGGAGGATCAGTATGCCGACCCACTACCAGTGGGGGCCCGGCGAATTCGGCGGTCCCTGCCAGGATTGAGTTGTATGGGATGCACGGTGGTGCCACTTGCCTGTACTGTCACTACGTGCTCACTGCTCTGTTCATTCCTGCGGGCACGTTCGTGCCACACGGTAAAGGTATATTCTCCTGGCTCCAGATTACGAATGGTGGATACTCCATAATCATCGCTGCGAGCCATCATGTGGGATTTGCCAACATAGATATAACCGAGCATCCAGTCGTGAATATTACATCCAACCACAGTAACGCCGGGTTCCGGAAACAGGACAGGATCTGCAGTATTGCCGGCATAGAGAGGCAGTTCAAAGGTATTGTTATCCGAAAATGAATAGACATGATGCTGTATATCATCACTGTTGGGGAAGCTGACATGGCTGCCAGCAACTACAATCAGCACATTGTTGACGAATTCTTCATCCACCTGATCCATCACGCCCGTGTAATCCCAATCCGGCGGAATTTCAAACTGCGGATTGATGATTTCAATGACTGCATCCTTGATGGGGTTGCCATCATTGTCAGTGAATAGCACCTGCAACTCGCCTGCACTGGCTGTAATCGCAGACAGCGATAGCAAGATTCCCGAAAGGCTGTTCCTGAAATGCATTTATTTCCCTCCTGGTGGCGGTTGTCCCGGCATTCAGAATCGATGATTGAGCTGCAGGCTGGTGAGATTGCCGGTATAGGTGTTGTTACCGGCTGCATGGGCCACCCGTCTTTGTAGTGACAAGCCCAGTGAAGTATCCCGTTGCAGTTCCCAACTCCATTCAAGCTGCAGGCTATGGGTATGGGCATCAATCAGATAGGCAACGTAATTGCTACACTCCCTGCATATCTCGTAATCAAAGGCAATTTCCCTGGAATAGAGGAAAAAGGAAGATCCGGGCATGGTACTGGCATCTACTTCTCCATTTCTCCACATGTATCGTGCGGTTATGGTCGAATTGTCGGGCAAGGTATAGTCAGCTGAAATCACCGCTTCCAGATTTTCCTGATTGAATATGTTGCCGCCTGCCAACGGGTAATAAGGCGTAGCCTTGTTCTCGTCTGCAGTTCGTCTTTCCCGGCTCACGGCAATCAAGGCATGAAATTCCGGCAGGAATCGCTTTTCCAGTATCAGTGTAGCCCGGTAAAGCCTCCCATCACGCATGTCAGTCTGGAAGTTCCTGTCGTCCATCCGCAGGCTCAGTCCTATACGGGGTGCATAGGCACCCAGCCCAAGACGATGAATGTAATCAGCAGAAACGCCAAGTGCCACCTGATTCAGCCCGGTACTTTCTTCGTATTGCCGGGTGGAGAAATGACCTGAGAGCAGCAGGGATTTTCCAACTGCAGGTGTCCAGAGTTTCCGGAAATTCAGTTCGGCGCCCAGATAGAAGTCGCTGAATATGTCCCTGTTGGCGGTTGCATTGGACACATTGTCGTCGTAAGAAAGTGCAGCCGAGCCGGCAAGTTCGAAATTGGCCAGAGAAGGCTGCGCCCCCACGGCCAGCATTGCACTAAGTAACAGGACAGCAGGTTTGCAAAGGCTCGAATTCATCAAATAACCATGCATGCTAAATGGATTAAAAACAACTACTTGCAGACATTGTACGTTTCTTTTGTCAATCTGGTAACAAACGGGGACCTTCAGGAGGCTTGATTATGCTCAACAGAACTCTTTAATTCGGGGCTTGTAATGGCTTTATGGGGAGCTCTGCACATATAATCGACCGGCTTGGAATTGCTCAAAAGACCAAAGGTAAATGTGATGGTTTGGAAAAAGCACGAATATGAGGATATACCGGGGACCTATGTGTTTGATGGCAAACATGCGCATGGTGCTTACCCTTTGAACAAACTGCTGTTTTCCTTCAACTCGGAGGAATGCCGTTCGGAGTTTGATGAAGATCCTGCTGCCTATTGTGACAAGTTCGGTGTTACCGGCAAGTACAAGGAAATGGTAGTCAAGAAGGACTTCCTTGGCATGCTGCGTGCCGGAGCCAATATCTATTTCATGGCGAAGATGTGTATACCGCGTGGTACATCCGTGCAGGATGCAGGTGCCCAGTTCCAGGGTATCACCACCAAGGAATTCCAGGACAAGCTGCTGCAGAAGGGTGAAGGTCTGGTCGACAAACTGGAAAAAGTAGGAGGATACTGGAATGGCTAGAATTCTTGGTGGAGTAACCAGTTCTCATATTCCGGCTGTTGGCAACGCCATTGCAAATGGCCTTACCCAGGAGCCTTACTGGAAAAGATTTTTTGACGGTTATGGTCCTGCCCAGAAATGGCTGGATGAAGTAAAACCTGATCTGGCAATCGTTGTTTACAACGATCATGGCCTGAATTTCTTCCTGGACAAGGTGCCAACCTTTGCACTGGGCTGTGCTGATGTTTATCCCAACGAAGACGAAGGCTGGGGGCTCAAGCCGGTTGCACCATTCAAAGGGGATGCCGAGTTGTCATGGCATATCGCAGAGTCGCTTGTAGAGCAGGAAATTGATATCTGCATGTGCCAGGAAATGCTGGTCGATCACGGTTTTGTGAATCCGATCAGGGCGCTTTGGGGTACGCATGAAAACTGGCCAATCAAGGCCATTCCACTTGCGGTAAATACAGTCCAGCATCCGGTGCCCACAGCGGCCAGATGTCTCAAGCTTGGCAGAGCGCTCCGCAAGGCTGTGGAATCCTATCCGGAAGACATGAAAATTGTCATTCTCGGTACGGGTGGTCTTTCCCATCAGCTTCAGGGCGAGCGGGCTGGTCTGATCAATGTCGAGTTTGACCTTGAATGTATGGAGAAAATTGCAACAGATCCGGAGTGGATGACGCAATTCTCCAATGCTGAAATCATGGAAAAAGCCGGTACTGAAGGCATAGAATCCATCATGTGGCTGGTGATGCGTGGCGCATTGCAGGATGACGCGAAAATCATCCACAAACACTACCATGCACCAATCTCCAATACAGGTGCCGGTGTACTGGTACTGGAAAACCAGTACTGATTCAGGAACATGCAAACAGAAAAGGCGAATTTGGCGCCTTTTTCTCAGGCAGTATTTGTTATTTTGTATTTTGTTGCAGTCAATTGCCGGGATGAGCCGGTGCTGTACAACTGTCAAAACTGCTCTGTATCGATTTCCTGCTGCGTAGCTGCGTTGTAACGGGGGCCTGAAACAGTTTGCTGATTGATCAGCGCATCAAGCCTCTCTATCTGGTCTGCAGACAGGTCTACATCAATGGCGGCGAAGTTTTCTTCTGCAAAGGCAACATGGCGGGTTCCCGGTATGGGAATGATGTGGTCTCCCTTTGCCAACAACCAGGCAAGGGCCAATTGCGCCATCGTACAGCCGGCTTCATCAGCGATGGCCTTGTATTCATCCAGTAATGCCAGATTCAGCGGGTAGTTGTCGGCATTGAAGCGTGGCATACCATGGCGAATGTCCCCCTTTTCAAGTTGAGTGCCGGGGTCGGTGAGTTTTCCTGTCAGATAAGCACGGGCAAGCGGGCTGAATGCGACAAAGGCAATGCCGAGCTCCCTGCAGGTTTGCA
Organism: Gammaproteobacteria bacterium; assembly: GCA_030831125.1. Lineage (GTDB taxonomy): Bacteria > Pseudomonadota > Gammaproteobacteria > Pseudomonadales > Pseudohongiellaceae > CAILUG01. Next base: position 5,928 of record JAURLQ010000111.1, on the reverse strand, counting down.
GCACTGAAATTTCAGCATTTCGGCTCCACAGGGAATATTCTGTCTGCAGCGCTGTCATTGGGTGTACTGCATGCGCTGCGCGCAAGGTATCAGAAGATACTTCCGAGATGCCGAGCGTACGCACCTTGCCTTCTTCTACAAGACGTTTCATCTCTCCTATGCTGTCTTCAATGGGTACATTGAAGTCGCGTCTGTGCAGGTAGTACAGATCAATTACATCGGTCTGAAGTCTCTGCAGTGCGCCTTCGGCAACTTCACGTATTTTTTCAGGTCTGCCGTCTATCTGTCGCTTTCCGTCAGGCCCCTTGAACATGCCACATTTACTTGCCAGTACAAACTCGTTTCTGCGCCCTTTCAAAACCCTGCCAAGCAGCTGTTCATTTTTGCCGAAACCGTAAAGTGCAGCCGTATCCAGAAAGTTGTAACCGATATCCAGTGCTTTGTGCAGGGTAAGTTCTGCTTCAACAGGATCGGGTGTGCCATAGGCATGAGACATGCTCATGCAGCCAAGACCAATGGCATTTACATTAAAAGGGCCAAGTTTGCGGGTCTTCATGAGGACTCCTGATGATGTTGGTACTTCGTGATGGACAAAATTGTAACGCAGGCGCAGGGCATGAACACCCTGTAAACAGTTTGCTTATTGAGGTTCAGAGCTTTTTGAGTGCCTTCATGAACTGGCTCATATGTGGGTCCAGTTCCTTGAAGGCCTCAAGGCCTCTGTTATGGAGCATGACTTCACGGAACAATTTGAGTCCAATGGTAAAGGCCCTGGCTTCTTCCGGGTCGAACAGAGACTTGGCCTGCACGCGACTGACGATATCGTAGAGGTCGTCGTGATTTTTCACATCAAAGGTCATTGGCGGCTTTTCTACCGGATTGCCTTTGGCATCTTCAAGATGTTCAAGTGTTATACGATACAGATGGCCTTTCATGAGGTCTCCGGTTTATCGATGGCGGTCAGGATCTCGCCAATGAAAAGGGGCCACAAGGGCCCCTTGCATTGTGGAGCTGTTTTGTCATTTCGTGCGGTTCAGGCACTGCTCCAGCGTATCCAGTGTTTCCATTGCAGGCAGACACTGGGCAATGGAGGCATTGGGCTCGCGGCCTTCTGCAATGGCGGCAAAGAATTCACGATCCTGCAGTTCAATGCCGTTCATGGAAACATCAACTTTGGATACGTCAATCTGGTTTTCCTTGCCGTCAAAAAGGTCGTCATAGCGAGCCAGATAAGTGCCGTTGTCGCAGATATAACGGAAGAAGGTGCCCAGTGGGCCGTCATTGTTGAATGACAGTGACAGCGTACAAATTGCACCACCTGGTGTCTTCATCCCTATGCTCATGTCCATGGCAATGTTCAGCTCCGGATGATAAGGGCCTTCAAGTGCGTGGGCGTGCTTTACGGTTTCGCCGGTCTGGTACTGGAACAGGTCAACAGTATGGCAGGCATGATGCCAAAGCAGATGGTCGGTCCAGCTGCGGACTCCGCCTGCAGCATTCATGTTTGTGCGACGGAAGAAATAGGTTTGTACATCCATTTGCTGGATTTTCAGTTCGCCAGCCTTGATCTTGTTGTGGATCCACTGGTGTGAAGGGTTGAAACGCCGGGTATGACCTGCCATGGCCACCAGATTGGCGCCTGAAGCATTCATTTCCTGCTGGGCTGCCAATATGGCACGGGAATCGGCCAGGGTGTCTGCCATCGGGATTTCAACCTGCACATGTTTGCCGGCTTTCAGACACTGGATGGCCTGCGCTGCGTGAACCTGGGTGGCAGAGGTAATGATCACGGCATCTACATCCATTTTCAGGCATTCGCCGAGGTCGGTGCCCCATTGTTTGATACCCCGTGCTTCAGCAGCTTCTTTGGTCGCGTCTTCGCGGCGGCCGCATATTGCGGTTACTTCCACGCCATCTATGTTCTGGATTCCATCCATGTGCTTCTGCGCAAATGCGCCATGTCCAACCATCAATACTTTCATTCTGAACCCCTTTACTGAGTGACTTGAATTCGTTGCATCGTATTATTTGAGATCGTCCAGGGAGTCGAGATATACAAGACCCTGCTTTTCGAGGCGTTCGCGCATGTTGTAGATATCAAGGCCCAATTCGCCTTTCTGCAACTTTTCGCGCTTGGCCACTTCAGCATCCTCACGTTGACGGGATTTGTCACGCACGGCCTCGGCATGCTTGCGCTGCACCACACACACACCGTCATCATCTGCCACAATGACATCGCCAGGATTGACGAGTGCGCCTGCACAGACGATGGGCACATTCACTGATCCCAGGGTTTCCTTCACGGTACCCTTGGCATGAATAGCTTTCGACCACACCGGAAAACCCATTTCCTTCAAATCGCGCGTATCGCGAACCCCGGCATCAATAATCAGACCCTTGACGCCGCGAGCCATGCAGGAATGGGCCAGCAGGTCGCCGAAAAATCCATCGGTGCTGTCTGCTGTAAGACCAACCACCAGTATGTCGCCGGGTAGGCACAATTCAATGGCGACATGCACCATCCAGTTGTCTCCCGGTTGGGCAAGTATTGTTACGGCGCTGCCCGCAAGACGAACATTGCCATAAACCGGCCGCATGTAGGGTGCCATAAGGCCAACCCGACCCTGTGCTTCATGCACGGTTGCCACTCCCATGGCGCCCAGATCTTCAATCACCTGTTTGTCTGCTCTGGGAATATTGCGAACGGCTACGGGTTTGTGCATGACCTTGAATCCACTGTGAAAAAAGGAGGTCATTATATGCACGCCCCGGCGGAGGCTCAAATTGAATTTCCGCAGATGTACGCTCCGAGGGAGGCTCAAATTGAAGTTCCCCATATGCACGCCCCGGCGGAGGCTCAAATTGAATTTGCCTTCTCAGCTTGACAGTTTCAATTGGATTTACCATGCCGGATAATACGCGCTCCCGAGATTCCTGAAATTGAATTGTCAGAACCAAAGAGGAAACCCATGCAAAAAGCCGTCCCCTGTCTCCTGATGCGCGGAGGCACTTCCAAAGGTGCCTACTTTCTTGCGGAAGACTTGCCACAGGACCCTGTCGCACGAGACAAGGTGCTGCTCGGCATCATGGGTTCACCCGACAAACGCCAGATTGATGGCGTGGGGGGCGCGCATCCCCTTACCAGCAAGGTTGCCATTATCAAAAAATCAGAGCGTCCCGGCGTGGATGTGGATTATCTGTTCGTACAGGTGGTGGTGGATGAAGCTCGCACAAGTACAAGCCAGAACTGCGGCAACATACTCGCGGGTGTTGGTCCCTTTGCGATTGAAAAGGGACTGGTGCAGGCAGAGCATGGCGAAACACTGGTAACGGTTTACATGGAGAATACCGACAGTATCGCAAAACAGCGTATAAGGACGCCGGGCGGCAAAGTGGAGTATGCAGGTGAGGCAAGGATAGATGGCGTGCCCGGAACTCATGCCCCCATCATGATCGAGTTTCTCGATGTGGCAGGTTCAAGCTGCGGCGCATTATTTCCAACCGGCAATTTTTCCGATGAAGTCAATGGTCTGAAAGTGACCATGGTGGACAATGGCATGCCGGTGGTCATGATTGATGCCCGTGACCTTGGCCTGAGAGGTGACGAAAGTATTGCTGATATGGAAGCCAATGATGCATTGAAAGCAAAAATCGAGGAGCTTCGACTCGCGGTTGGCCCAATGATGAACCTGGGTGACGTGAAGGAAAAGACCGTCCCCAAGATGACCATTGTGTCACCTCCACTCAATGGTGGACTCATCAACACACGCAGCTTCATACCCCATCGCGTGCATGATGCAATCGGTGTGCTTGCTGCTGCCAGTGTGGCCACTGCTGCCAATATTCCTGGTGCAGTAGGGCACGATCTCGCCAATATCCCGCAGGGTCAGCGCCGCATGTGTGAAGTGGAACACCCGACAGGGTCCATGGGAGTTGAAGTAGAACTGGATCCAGATCCGGATGTTCAGGTTCCGCTGAGCACATCCATCATGCGGACAGCCCGGCTTTTGATGGATGGTACGGCCTATTATCTGGATAAACCGTATTCAGAGTAGCTCGAAAAAGGCCCGTAATCTTTTTGCATTGGTGCCGACATCCCCACCGCCCACTCTTGAAAGGGAGCGGGCATCAACTACTGTAGTTGGCCCCATCGGACGGATGCGGATAACCACATCATCCTTGAAACGGAACCAGAAAGTAGTAGCAGTCGCCTCTATACGGCCTTCATCAGGGCTGGCATCAACCAGCTCCCATCCCATCTCGTCTACTGCAGCAAGAGCCCGCTCGAGCATTTCCTCTTTGCTTGCGTTATATACCATTGGGACCAGATCGGGATAGGCTTCCCGTTGCAGTTGGGCATTTCGTTCGGGTGTCATGTTGCGACTGCCACCGTATATGGTGGTATTCGGGGCATCGGCACGCAAGGGCATGACAGCTACATACTGTGGAATATCGTTGAGGTCGGTTGAAACATCATGGATACCCGGATAGGTCTGACCATTTGGTGCCTGAAAGGTGGCTGGAATATACCAGGCCAGGCCGCAGGCAAGAGCACCGGTCATGGTAATTGCGAGAATGTTTCCGGGTCTTGAATAGCCCAGTTTACGGGCAAGTGTGAAAAGCATCATGCCATCGGCAAGGGCAAACAGGGCTACCCAGCCGGTATAGGGATTTACTGCCCCCAGAATCCGGAAGCCGGTACCAAAGGCCCATAATCCCATCCAGGTGCCTAGCGGGGCTATAAGCATGACCAGAGCCACGCCGCCACTGATCACCAGGGTGGCAATTGCACCCCACAGAATCCAGGCAGGTTCACGTATAGATGTATTCATGGCTTTCCTTTGTACATGGTCATGTTCAACCGGGACCCGTATCGCAAGACCTCAATGTATCAGGAATGTCGCATCATCTGCGAGAGCTGCAGATCCTTTGGAAAGTGGCAGCAGGGTATGGCGTGCTAGAGTTTGAATTCCATGACACGGCTGTTGGTAAATCTGGATGCCATGCGATTTTCCGGAATCAGGCGTGCAAGAGGCAGGGTGACTACTTCAGTATTTTTTTCCATTGTTATCTGCCAGCCCCCTTCACGGGTCCGGTTGAGCTGCATTTCCTTGCGGGTTCTGTCGGCATAGAAGCTGGAATGGTACTCCATCGTCAGTCTCAGCACGCTTGAGCTGTCGTCCGCAGAAACAATTTCCATGTCTTCCAGTCTGATATGGATGGTGGCAGGGCGGCTGATTTTCAGTATACGGTTGTTGCGCCAGGATTCTATGCTATCCATCGATGAAGATTTGTACTGTGGATGGTAATGCCTGAAATAGCTGTTGATATCCTTGTTCTGCCATGCTGTGAGCCAGTCCAGCAGGAAAGTGTTGATTTCTTCTGATTGCGCGGATGCTACGGCGGGTACGCCATTTTCTGCAGCTGTACCAACTGTAATCGGTTCTGCAGCAATCGCGGTTCTGGTGCCAGTGGACGCCGTAGCTGTTCCAGGTGTCTGCGCAACCAGCGCAATATTACTGGCAGGGGCAGTTACTTCCCTGTTGATCTCCTGAAGGATGCGGAACTGGCCGTCAGTATCACGTCCCAGTACAAGTTCCTTGCGGGTTCTGTCTGAATAGGATGGTGAACTGTAATTCATCCAGAATTGAACGGAGATACCATTGATTGCGTCTCCCGTTACAGTGAAATCGTCAGTATTGATAGTGATGGCAGCAAGATTGGTGACCGAATTGCTGCGATCCTCGCGCCAGACACCAAGTGTGTCCTGATACAGAGGAGCAAAATCTGTATGGTAATAGCTGAAATAGGCATCCAGATTCTGTGACTGCCAGGCATCCAGCCATTGGCTTACCACAGTTTCAAGTTCTCCCGGTGAGGGAGGGATATTCGTGGCAGTTACCTGAACTGGCGCTGCTGCGGGTGTGT
>JAURLQ010000110.1 GCA_030831125.1 Gammaproteobacteria bacterium | reverse complement strand
CCTGGCGGGGCTGGTCACTGCCGGGGGGCGGCATCAAACGCCCACTGAGCTTCTGCAGTACAAGCTCGAAAGTGCCGGGCTCTTCGTGCAGCGATGCTGGTGTCATCAGATCAAAAGCAACTTCGCCTGCCCAGTCTTCAAAATTGTGGCAGTCCACGCAGTAGCGATTCAGCAGTTCCCACTGACCCTCACTCACAGCTCCCTGAGCAGCCAGGGGCAATGCAATGAATGGCAGCAACGCAGCCAGCTTTTTCACGGAACGTAATTCCATCGGTCGTATTTTCATCTGATTAACGCGATAACTATTGGTTATTACTGGGCTTTTCAACCCAAACCCCTTGTTCCCAAGGATAAACTCGGGACCTTGCACAGTCCAGTTGAGAAAAGGGTAAAAATGGGGAATTGTCAGGGCATCCGGGCCAAAGCAGCCCTGCCGGCAATTTTCCCTGAAATTTGTCATTCATTTCAGTGAGTTGGCCTGCCCTGCCGGATAATATAGATTCCGCACATCATGATTACTGCAATACCCACCCAGGTTACGGTGTCGGGCAGTTCTCCCCAGAATATAAACCCTATGCTCACAGTCCAGATGATTCTCGAGTAATCAAACGGTGCCACTTTTGCCGGTGTTGCACAGTGCACTGCCTTGGTCAGTGACAACAGTGCCAGGGTTGCAAACAAGGCTACGCCGAACAGGAGACCCAGAGAACCCAGATCCGGCACCACCCATACATCGAATGCAGGCCATGCCCCGAACACAATGGTTGCCGGGTATATGTAAAAATTGAGCGCCAGGGGCGACTCTGTTTTTACCAGCGAGCGCGATGAAATACTGAGGTAAGCAGATGAAAATACAAAACCTATCATCACCAGATGGGCATAATGGAAATGATCCGGAGTTGGACGCACCACGATCAGCACACCCACAAAACCGGCAAGTATGGCGATGAACATGCCCCTGCGTATCGGCTCCCTGAGCACCAGGGTGCTATACACAGCAACAACCAGAGGCGTGGCAAATACCAGTGCAGTGACTTCGGCCAGCGGCAGGAATTTCAGTCCCACCAGCATGCACACGGTCATGGAAATACCTACCAGTGACCGGATGGCATGCGCACCCGGGCGCACTGTCCACAAATCGCGCCAGCTGCCCTTTACCGCAATCAGAGCACCGATCAGCAACAGACCGAACACACATCGCAGCCACACCACCTGGGCCAATGGATAGCTTTCGGTGACCAGTTTGCCAAGCGCATCAGCAATCGCAAACATGACCGAGCCTAGCAGCATGTAAACTACACCCTTGCCAAAATGATCCTGTTCCCTGGCATCACTGCCTTTGGAATCCGGTAAATCCGGATTCGCAGGAACTGTATTTTCAGCGATAGGCAGATGCCCTTCTGGCTTCATTGGGTTACCTGTATGTCCTGTATCTGATGTGGGGTTTGGAAAACTGAAGGGAACGGACTATTTCTTCAGGAATTCTTTTTCAGGAATTCTGCCCTGCCGTAAAAAAGCCCTGCCAGGCTCAGCACTGCCTGACTTATGTGGTTGAGCTCTGCCTGCAGGCTCGGTGCAGACAGCTCTTCCATGAAGGGCATACCGACCCAGAACGGCAGATAGTAACCCAGTAGCAAAATGAGGCAGATCAACCAGCTGGATGGCTTGCGGTAACGGTCAGCACCAAAAAAAATCAGCAGCACTACAATTATGGTGGCTATGTCACCAAAGGCTTCACGCAGGGCATGGTACCAGGCATGGGCTGATCCCCCGCCGAATTCGGGGGTGACCAGATACAGTGGGTCGCCAATATGTGTGAAGGTAGACCAAAGGCTGCCGAGCCCGGCAACAAAACCAAGCACAACCAGCACTCGGGCGATGAACAGCCTGCGGGACACCGGATTTGCCATTGTCTGACTCCTGAATTTCAATGCAACCTGAATCATGGCAGTCCCGGTCTACAAATCCGGATTCGTGTCCAAGATCAGGTTATGAAGGAACGCAGCCTGAAAGTTCGATGAACAGACATGAGTCTGAATATGATTACACAATTGTGCACATGGTGAAATTCAGCTGTTCATCCATCGCTTGAGTACCCGGTTCCACCACATGATTGCACCGGTCACGAACATGCCTGCAGGCGCCAGTCCGAACAGCGCCCATGTTGCCTTGACCGCCTGGTCACACAACCCCGGCCCATCACAGAAAAGGCCTATGCCGTTGATGCGCCCGAAGTGGGAAAATGCCAGCCAGTAGAGCAGATCGTCCACCAGCCGTTCTCCCGCATTTTCCGGCGTAAGCGGCTGCAGACTTTCCGCAAGGGCATGGAAGCTTTCCGGAAAACACAGATAAATACCGCTCAGTGCAAAAATGAAAATGAACGCAAAACTCCAGAAGCCTGTCATGCTGTGAAGGTCCCATACCAGACGCTTCCAGCCAACATCTTTCCTGATGATCAATGCCCGTCGCCATTTGGAAACCCCCGGCCACCAGAGCACCAGTCCGGTGATTGCCACCAGCAATACGGCAATGGCACCAATACCATTGACTGTTCTGCCTGTCGGCCCGGCCAGTAATTCATCGTGGAGTTCAATCAGTTTGCTCACCAGCATATAACTGGTGGTAACAGCACTGCCCACATCCCTTCCTGTACGGGGATCAAAAAGACGGGTCAGGATTTCATGCTCCGATTCGAAAGTGATTTCCACAGCCTGATCCCGATTGCGTGGGCGGTTCATGCGAGTCAGTTCATGATCTGGCCAGGCAAGGCTTGCTGCCGCTCTGAGAGTTGCATCATCCAGCAGCTCACTTGTTGATGCTGAAATATAAGTGTCGGGCGTAGCAGCCCGGTACAGCTCGTTTCTGTAAACAAGCACACTGCCGGTAATGCTGATGAAAAATATGTAGAGCCCCAACCCGATACCGCTCCACAAATGAATCTGGAACAGCACACGGCGAAACAGCGTCCTTTGGGGATACTGCAGCCATTGTTGCCAGGAGCTGGTCTGGTCGCGCTTGTTCATCAGGTCATTATCCGCAAAGGCAGCAGTGTTGGCACCGGGCCATTTTACAGCTTTATTGATGCAAGTATCTGTAAGGGACCTGAACAAGCAGATTCATGCGGCAGACAGGACAGATACAGGCCAACAAGGCAGTTGAATACATACAGTAATCCGGGGCTATCCAGATGCGCAGCAACAGGCAATAATCACCCTCTAAAAAAAAGGGACAACGGATGAAAATCACCAACCTGCTGTGCACCTGGCTGCTCCTGTGTTATGCATCCACGGCATTGTCGCAATCTGTACAAATTGGTCAGGGCCGCGACCAGAAAGCCATCGACCTGGTGCTGACCCCCGTACCTCCGGTGATAGATGGCGTGCTCGACGAAGCAGTCTGGCAGTCTGCTGCAGTTATCGACGATTTCCATCAGATCATTCCCGTTGAATATGCAGAACCCACCGAACGCACGGAAGTGAGAATGCTTTATGATTCCGACGCCATGTACGTGGGTGTGAAGATGTTCATGGATCCCGAGCGGATAACGAGAAACATTCTGCGCCGTAACAGCACCATCTATTCAGGTGATGACTACATCACGATTTCCATCGACCCCTTCAACAACCAGCGTGGCGGCTATTTCTTTTCCGTGAACGCCAACGGTGTTCGTTCTGATGGTCTGTATCGCAATGTTTCCCAGTTCTATAGCGACTGGGATTCCATATATTTCGTACAGACCACCATTGTGGAAGACGGCTGGATTGCCGAGTTTGCCATACCCTACAAGTCCTTTTCATTCGACCCCAATACAGACACCTGGGGGCTGAACTTTTCCAGGCGCATCCAGTACAAGAACGAGCAGATGGTTTGGGTGAGCAATGACAGACGCTTCGACCCCAGCAGCTCGGGCCTTGCCAGAGGATTGCAGGGATTGAACCAGGGGCTCGGACTTGATGTTGTTACCTCCGCAAGCACTGGCCAGGAAAAGAACTTTGCCACCAACACTACAACAACCAACTTCAACCCTTCCCTGGATGTGTTCTACAAGGTCACTTCCGGGCTGAATGCCTCTGTAACCGCAAACACCGACTTTTCCGCCACTGAAATTGACGACCGCCAGGTCAACCTGACCCGTTTCAGTCTCTTCTTTCCTGAAAAGCGTGATTTTTTCCTGCGCGAAGCCGACATATTCGAATTCGGGAGACTCAACCAGAATGGCAGGCCCTTCTTTTCACGCCGCATTGGTCTGGGGGGTAACGGTCAGGCGATAGATCTCGAACTGGGAGGCAAGATCAGTGGCCGCATTGGCGACTGGGAACTGGGTGCACTGAGTATCCGGCAGGATGAAACCGCCACTGTCAACGCAGATACGCTGTCGGTGGTACGCGTCAAGAAAGGTCTTTTTTCCCAGTCCACCATAGGCGCCATATTCACTGAAGGAAATCCGACCTCAGATCTCGACAGTTCACTCGCTGGTGTGGACTTTCTTTATCGCAATGCCAATGTGGGAGTTGGACGTATTGTTGAAGTTTCCACCTGGTATCAGCAGACAGACACCGAAGGTGTCAGCACAGATGATGCCGCAGCGGGTTTGAACATCAATTTCCCAAGCCAGGAAGGGCTCACAGGTGGCGTTACGCTCAATCGATTTGAAAACAACTTTCGCCCGGCACTGGGCTTTGCCAATCGGATTGGTGTAGACCAGATGAGTGCCAACCTGTATTACACCTGGCGTCCTGCCAATTCGCGCCTGCAATCCCTGTCATTCGGTTCCGACTGGGAAAGGTTCGACAATATAAGCGGAGGCCTGCAATCATCGAGCTTTTCCATACTCCCGTTTGAATTGACCTCACGCATCGGCGACAGCGTGTCGATGAGCGCCAATTTCAACAAGGATGTGCTGACCGCACCCTTCAGGATAGTGCCTGGTGTCGTAATCAGCGCAGGAGAATATGATTTCAGCAATTACAGTTTTAATGTGCGCAGTGCAGGTTTCCGCAAGCTCTCGGGCAGGTTCGGTTACCAGCAAGGCAGTTTCTACAGTGGTGACCAGACCCGGATTACAGCAGGTCTTACCTGGGTACCATCTCCGAAAATCAGGACCAATATCGGCTACACACTATCTGATGTGGATCTGCCGGAAGGCCGATTCATCACCCGTCTGCTTACCTCCGGTTTTGACTACATCTTTTCCAACTCGCTGTCGCTGGTCAATCTGGTGCAGTACGACAATGTCAGCGAAGTCCTCGGCCTGAACATGCGTTTGCACTGGGTGCCAGCTGAAGGTCAGGAATTCTTTCTCGTGCTGAACCACAACCAGCTGGACATTGATCGCGATAATGAATTCCATGCACAGGGCACTTCCCTGACCGCCAAATACAGCTACACCTTCAGATACTGATTCAGGCAATGTGGCTTGTTCGTTCAATGCACATTGCTATGATGTAAGCCAGCCAAAGCGGGAGGATGCATGCCATTGCATATTCAGGAAACAGCAATTGTTGAACCAGGCAGCACGCTGGGAGAAAACACGCGCGTGTGGCACTGGGCCCAGGTGCGTGCCGGAGCCATTATTGGCAACAATTGCAATATCGGTAAAGGCGTGTTCATTGATGCCGGTGTCAGCATAGGCAACAACGTCAAGATCCAGAACCATGTGTCGGTATTTCATGGTGTGACTATCGGTAACGGCGTTTTTGTAGGCCCTCATGTCTGTTTTACCAACGACAAGAATCCCCGTGCCGTCATGCCTGATGGAAGCCCGCGTTCTGCAACCGACTGGACGGTTGCCCACACCACAGTCAGTGATGGTGTTTCCATTGGTGCCAATGCCACTATAGTGGCAGGTATTACGCTTGGACCATGGTGCATGATAGGGGCAGGTGCAGTCGTTACACGCGATGTCCCGCCCTTTGCCCTGGTCCTCGGCAATCCAGGCCGGGTTTGTGGCATTGTGTCCCGCAACGGCGACATCCTCAGCCGGGAATACAAACCCGGCACTTATAAGGGCCTTGATGAAGTGGTGGAAATATCAGGTTGAGCAGCCTCCCTGCAGAATGCATACTGGCGCACACTTGTCCGCAAAGCAGTTTGAAAAAGCCACGCCGGTAGCTACACTGGGCTCCTGATTTGTAACGCAGTTCCCGGGCTTCCTATGGCAGTACCCTTTATCGACCTCAAGACGCCTCTGCTTCCCCTGCAAGAGGCAGTACTGGCAGACTGGGCAAGCTGCCTTGCCAATACCAGTTTCGTTGGTGGCCCTTACGTCAGGAAATTCGAAACCGACTTCATCAGGCATACCGGCATTTCCCATTTTGTCAGTTGTGCCAATGGTACCGATGCCCTGACCCTGTCGCTGGTAGCGCTTGGACTCGGACCCGGGCACCGCATTGCCCTGCCAGATGTCACCTTCTGGGCCACTTATGAAGCTATACGCCATGTTGGTGCCACGGCTGTACTGGTGGATATCAATGCTGATGACCTGCAACTGGATTTTGCAGCGCTGCAGCAGGCGCATACCGACGAACCACTGCATGCCGTGTTGCTGCCACATCTTTATGGCTGGTGTTCTTCAGAACTATCGGCAATCAGAACCTGGTGTGAAAACGAACAGATCATGCTGATTGAAGATGCCGCCCAGGCCTTTGGCATCAGTTTCAACAACACGCCTGTCCTGCAGGGTGCAGAAGTGGCAACAATTTCCTTCTATCCGGCCAAGGTCATTGGTGGTTGCATGGACGGAGGTGGTATCTGCACACGTAATCAGGAGTTGGCTGACAAACTGCGCCGGCTGGCAAACCATGGCCGTACTGCGCACTATGCCTACAGCGAAACGGGCTTCAATTCGCGTATGGGTGACTTGCAAGCCAGCTTTCTCTCCCACCTGCTCAATATCAGCGAATCCCTCCTGCAATCCCGTGTGCAGGGATTGCAGTGGTATGCCGAGCTTCATGCCTCCCTTGCAGATAGCCGCGTACGCCTGCATATACCGCCTGGAAATTGTATGGGTAACGGTTATCTGGCTGTATTCACTGTGCAGGATGTTGATATCGAAGAGCTGGCTGCACAAATGCGTGAACACGGCATTGGCGTAGCCCGCACCTACCCGATGACGATCAGTGCACAGCCTCCGGTACTGCAGGATATGCAGGCAGGTACTGCTGTGGCGCCATACATGCCGCAGGCTGCAGCCTTCTGCAACAGCGTTATCAATCTGCCGCTCTTTGCCGGTATTACCCGGGACCAGGTCATCGAATCCTGGCAGGCTTTTACAGCCGCCCTCAAGCAAGCAGGAACAACACCATGACCATCAACATAGTCGTCATCGGCGCGGGCAACATGGGCAGGAACCATGTCCGTATACTTACTGAAAATCCACGCTACAAACTGCAAGCCATCGTGGACGCCAATCCGTCTGCCGGAAACCTGCCTGAGGGCATTGCCGTTTTTGACAGCATTGATGCCCTGGCAGCAAGCGGGACTCCCTTTGAAGCAGCTGTAGTGGCAGTGCCAACACCGTTTCATTTCGACATCGGCATGCAACTGGTCAAGCTGGGCAAGCATCTCTTGATGGAAAAACCGCTATGTGCAACACACGAGCAGTGCCAGACCCTTATTGCTGCAGCAGCACAAGCCGGTGTAAAGCTGGCCGTTGGTCATGTGGAACGCTACAACCCGGCCATCCGCAAACTGGACGAAATCATCAAGGCTGGATGGCTGGGCGAACCTATCCATATTTCCACGGTACGGGTGGGCGGATATCCGCGCAGTCTCAAACCGGGCGACAATGTGCTGATAGACCTGGCTGTACACGACATCGATGTGATCCGCAGTGTATTCGGCCCCCTGAAGGTGGAAGCCGGCATATCCCATACCACCATCAACAAGGAAGTGCCCGATACAGCAGAGCTGCTGCTGCGCGGCGCAAGCGGGCTGAGTGTGTCTGTGCATGTCAACTGGATTACCCCAACCAAGATCCGCAAGCTGCAGGTTACCGGCACCAAAGGGGTATGTTTTGTCGATTACATGCTGCAGAGTTGCGAGTTGTACGGTGGCAATCTGCTGGAAAGCGGCCCCGGCCAGCTGACCGATTTTGAAAACCTCATACGCCAGTACCAGAATTCAGACCGCATCGTGTTCGGTGTCAACAAGGAAGAACCGCTGAAAGTGGAACTGCAGGCCTTTGCCGATTTTCTTTCTGGCAAGACTGCTCCCATTTGCACAGGTGTCGATGGCATGCATGCCGTGCAGCTTGCCCGCAATGCCCTGGCGCTTTGCAACAACCAGGGTGGAGAATTCTATTGATACCTCTTGACTGCAGTTGCAAGGAACAACTTCCATGATCCATGTCGTCATAGGCACCAAGGCCCAGCTGGTAAAGATGGCACCCGTGCTCAGCGCCTTGCAGGTGCGCAAGGTGCCCTACAATTTCATCTTTACCGGCCAGCATCACGAAACCATGGATGCCTTGCGGGAAAATTTCAAACTGCCCCCACCCAATGTAACCCTGCACAGCGGCAAGGACATTACCTCCATTCCCAGCATGTTGGTCTGGCTCATCAAGATCCTCTGGCAGACCCTGTTCAACCGCAAGGAAATTTTCGGTAACGACAAGCATGGTGCCGTTCTGGTACATGGCGACACTTTCTCCACTCTACTTGGTGCCCTGATGGGAAAACTGGCCGGACTGAAGGTTGGCCATGTGGAATCGGGAATGCGCTCATTCAACTACTTCCACCCCTTCCCTGAGGAAATCACCCGGGTACTGACCTTTTACCTTACTGATATCTTCTATTGCCCCGGCCCGATTGCTTACCAGAATATCCAGAAGTTCAAGGGGGTGAAGCTGGATACGGAATTCAATACGCTTATCGACTCCCTCGATGCCGCACGCGCCAATTTCGATACCATGGAAGTGGATATTCCTGGGCGTAAATACTGTGTAGTGACCACACATCGCTTTGAAAACATCTTCAACAAAACGGTGCTGGAACAGAATCTGCAGTTCATCCGGATGGCGGCCGACAAGATGCTGACCATTTTCATCATGCACCCCATTACCGAACAACGCCTGCGCAAGCATGGCTTGCTGGATGCACTCAAATCGCACCCCAATATTGAATGCCGGCCACGCTACGACTACTTCCGTTTCATGAAACTGGTGTACTTCAGTGAGTTCCTGATCAGTGATGGTGGCAGCAACCAGGAGGAATGCTGGTTCATGGGCAAACCCTGTCTGCTTCTGCGCAAGGTAACCGAACATCCTGAAGGACTGGATACCAATGTGGTTGTATCCCGCTATTCACCGGACATCGTCAGGCAGTTCATTGACAACTACGAAAAGCACATCAGCGAACCGCTGTTGGGCGTCAATTCTCCTTCAGTGAAAATCGTGGATTCGTTGGCAGAGTATTACTGATCCAGTTTTTTTGATCCTGATTGTGACGACTTGCGCAGAATCAGCTGCGTTTATCGGGAATATTTCCCGATATTTACAGAATATTGTTGATTTAACATCTGTTGCCTCTTCAGCAGGAGAATTGCATGGTTACCAGACAGCACGGTTTTACCCTGATCGAACTGATGATTGTAATTGCAATCCTGGGCCTCCTTGCGGCCATAGCACTACCCGCCTATTCCGATTACACATTAAGAGCCAAAATGAGCGAAGTGATCCTGAACATGACTTCGGCAAGGTTGAGGATTACCGAGTATTACTCCTCGAACAGTACCATGCCTTCTACAGCAGCACAGGCAGGTCTTGATACCGGCGCCTATGGCAACTATGTAGCCAGCAGTGAACTGCTGCGTAAATCACGCACCATAGTCAAATACGTGCTCAACATTGAAGGCCTGGATGACGGCAAGATAATCCCTGGTGTCAGCAACCGTATTGCCTTCCAGGGAACTGCAGGAACTGATGGTGCAGTAGATTGGGTGTGTGGCCCTGATACCAGTTTTCCGGTTGCCGAGGCCTACCTGCCGGTTTCCTGCAGGGCCACCATCGTCACCGTGCCATAGCAAAACCCTGACAGCATTTCAGAATCCTGCACCTTCAAGTTCCTGCGCACTTGTTTTCAGCACACATCTGACAGCCTGTTCCAGCTGGTGCAGGGACAATGCCGGCTTGTCATCTGGGCTTTGTCCTTCCATCAGCGGTATATGGACGAACCCGCCCCTCACGCCGGGCATCCCGGCCAGCTTGTACATCAGACTGTAAAAGACATGATTGCAGACATAGGTGCCCGCACTCATGGAAACACTGGCAGGTATGTCCAGTGCTGCAAGCGCACTGACAATTTTACTGACAGGTAATCCGGACCAATAGGCTGCTGGTCCCCCGGGCACTATGGCTTTTTCAACAGGTTGATTACCGGCATTGTCGGGAATATCTGCATCATCCAGATTGACTGCAATGCGTTCCGGTGTAATCCCGCTTCGACCCGCTGCCTGTCCCAGACACACAACCACTGCCGGATGCAGCTGATTTATCCACTCCTCCAGAATCCGTGACGCCTCACCAAACACCACCGGCAGTATGCAGGACCTGACTCTGTAAGGACCAATGGCAAGGCCATCGAACTTCTCTGCAAGCAAGGCAGAGGGATTGCTGCTGAAAGCGCCGAAGGCTTCAAAACCACTCAGTAAAATTATCTTGTCTCTGTTTTTATTCATCAGAACCGGTACACACACAAATACATGACAAGCACATTGAATACCCAGATGGCTGCCGACATTGGCACCTGGGCCCTGATGACGGCATTCTTGTCGGGAATTTCCAGCAGCAGTGCCGGCACCAGATTGAAGTTGGCCGCCATCGGCGTCAGCAGTGTACCGCAGTAACCTGACAGCATGCCCAGAGCGCCCATGATGGCGGGATTGCCGCCGTGCGTATTGACGATAAACGGAATGCCTATTCCCAGTGTCACCACCGGGAATGCAGCAAACGCGTTGCCCATTATCATCGTGAACAAGGCCATGGCCGCACAATAGGCAACCACGGCAATCAACGGTATCTCAACAGGCAAAATTGCCGCGACCAGATCAGCCACCACATCACCCACCCCCGCCTGCCCGAAAATGCCTCCCAGCGCAGCCAGCATCTGCGGTAGCAGCAAGGTCCAGCCGAGTATCTCGATCAGACGGGTTCCTTCATTGAAAGGTTCGCTGAGTGGCGAACGGCAAACCCGCAGCGCAAGTACCAGACCCACCAGGGTAGCCAGTCCCAGAGCAACCTGGGTTGCCTGTCCGGGATCCACGATGCTCCAGTTGTCGAAACTCAGGCGGCGAAACAGCCAGCTGCCGGCTATTACAATCACGGGGATTCCAATGGCAGGCAGCAACAGCCTGTTTCCCAGTGCAATTGCAGACTGGTGGCGGGCATGATGGTCAGGTGCAACAGCTTTCTTTGCCCCCACCTGTTTGAATGCCGTCAGTGCCACCATGAACGTAACGGTATAGCCGACTGCTACCGGTGGCAGATAGGGTCCGGCAATGAAAAGTATGGCCAGCAGGCCCCAGAACAGCCCTGAGCCAATCCTGTGAGGATGGCGATGATCCCGCAGCACCTGAACCGCAGTGAACAACAGGTACAAGCCGGCCAGGATGAAAAAATGTTCCAGTTCAAGCAGGGTCATTGATGTTAAACCCGGCTGTCATCTGTTTCAGTTTCTGGTCCAGCACATGGTTGCGCCACCAGCCCACCGCCAGTACCCAGAGTGCTGTAGGCAGCCCCCACCACGCAAGATGCAGCAGTTCCACCGGCACGCCTGCCACATCAAAAAAGCCCTTCATCAACAGTACCGGACCAACCGCAACGAGTATGTCATCGGCAAAAAAATTGCCGATGTTTTCAGACGCAGCTGAGTGGGCCCTGATCATCATGACCTGTTCATCACTCAGATCTCCATGCCTGGCTGCAGCTGCACCTTCAGCCATCGGGGCAATCAGCGGCCGTACCATTGACGCATGGTTACCGATACTCAGCCCCAGCATGCTGGTACCTTCGCGGATGGTCTGGTACAGCATCAGCACCCTGCCAGCAGTTGCCGCTCCTGCTCCACGAATGAGGATGGCAGCCCGCTCCTGCAGGCCATGTTTTTCCAGCAAGCCGATCACCGGCATCATCAGGATAACGGGCAGGGTCATGAAGCGGTTTTCAATAAAGAAACTGCCAAGCATGGTCATGATTTCATTCAGGGAGAAACCGGCAATAAGGCCGGTGATGATGCCGGCTGCCAGCACCGACAGCAGTGTGTTGAGGCGCAGGGCAAAGCCGACGGCTACAATCAGGATTCCGAGCAGTTTCAGCATGACAAGTGCTTTGCAAGGGAAATGACAGAGTACGGTCTGCAGGATAAGCGACCACACCGGGCCCGTCCATTGCTGAAGCCCGGAACATTCATCCGCAGGGGAATACCATGACACAGCGCAGGGAACTCATCACTGCATCAGCCGCCGGCCTGCTGGCTATGTTCGCCACCCGTTCAAATGGCCAGCAAAACAGCATTACCCCGTCTCTGACAGACGAAGAACATGCCAATATCAGGCTGGTGGAGCGTTTCTGCAAGGCCTGGGAAGCCATGGATTTAGCGCAGGTAACAGCCACGATGAAAACCGATGCGGTTTACCGCCAATCGCAGAATACAACACCGGTCTCTGGTCACCAGGGCCTGATCGACCTGATGCAGCCCTGGATCGACAGTTCCAACCAAATCACCTATGAATTACTGGAAACCTTGAGACTGCCGCGGGCTGCAAAGTCGCCACCCGACATGCCGATGAACAATTTACCGTCTGCCAGCAAAGGCGGATGTGCGTGTCCCTCCCCGTTACGGTAGTCAGCTGTTGTCGTATCCCAGACGACTTCACCAGTAAGCGCATCCAGCGCCACAACATGACTATCAGCGGTTCCCCAATAAATCTTGTCCCCGTAAACAGAAACACCACGAAAACGACGATTGGCTTCAGACAGCGCGATGTCTGCGGGATAAGTGCGGGTATGACTCCACACCAGCTCTCCGGTAACGGCATCGAGTGCAATGATCCTGCCAGTCCCTTCTCCTATGAACATCAATCCATTGGCAATGATGGGCGTTGCCAGCCAGCGAGATCCATCGCGCATGGCATAGGTCCATGACAGTCGCAGCTCATCCACGTTGGCTGAAGTGATCTGGTCAAGCGGGCTGAAGGCATTCGCATCGTAGCTGCGGCGATACTGCATCCAGTCGCCGGGTTCCGGATTGAGCAGGCGCTCATCGGCAACCGGCACCCAACCTGCATCAGGATTCTGGGCAAATACAGCACTGGCAATCAGGCCAATAGTGGACATGGCCAGTACTGTGAAAACTCTCTGTGTATCGATCATGTTTATTATTATTGTTATCCCTTGGAAACCTCTGCCTACAATTCTGTGGCAGTCCTCATTCATTTTGCAGTCACATCAAGGCAATATGATCCCCCTTCAATCAGGGAACAGCACAACTGAAATTTTCAGCCTCATCAATGCTGCCACTGCCGTCATAACGGGCCACTTGCGGATAGGGACACAACGGTCTGGTCCTGACTACTTCGCCCTGCTCAATGCGGCTGCCGAGCATCATGTCGGGAGGAATACCTGCTTCCACCCAGTCGATGATCGTAGTGACCGGATCGTGTGAGTCAGGCCCGTATCCTCCGGCGCAATGGGTCATGCCAGGAATCATGAACAGGCGCATGAAGTCCTCTCCATTGGCGCCATTCGCAGTAACAGCCTGTTCATAGTAGTGCACACCCATCAAGGGTTGCAGGATCTGGTCGGCCCAGCCGTAGGTGATGAGCAGTTTGCCCCCATTTTCCCTGAATGGCTG
>JAURLQ010000109.1 GCA_030831125.1 Gammaproteobacteria bacterium | reverse complement strand
GAACTCAGAAGTGAAACCGCTCAGCGCCGATGGTAGTGTGGGGCCTCCCCATGTGAGAGTAGGACATTGTCAGGCATTCAAACAGATACCCCCGTGGGCGCAGCCCCCGGGGGTATTTTTTTGAATGCCCCATAGTGAGCTGCGCTCACATGGGAAAATAAAAGAGTGGAGCGAAGCGACAGCCTTGGTCGTCAAGCGCTATAGCGCAATGCCAGTCAATACTGATCGCAGCATCACGCTGCTTTGAAGCATATAAACAAAATCCAAAAATCCAATGGGCGCGCTGACGCACGCCCCTACGCCCATAGATCATGTGCATCTGCAATCATCAGCTTTGCCGAGCGGCTGGGATATGATTGGCGTTAAGCGCTGCTGCTCAACGTTAATCAAACCAGATTCCGACATTGAACCCCATCGAAGTTCCTGCCTGGCGTCTCGCAAAGGTACCGGTCGTTAATCGCTGTTGTACTAAAAGTGCTGAAGCACATCAGATATATCTATGGGCGCACTGATCTGCGCCCCTATCTGGTATCTGCCAAAGGTGCTGAACTCGAATTCTGGTAGCGACAAGCGTCAATGCGCCCATGATCCATTAAACCTGCTCTGTGACCGTAGGGGACGTGCTTTTGTGCCCATCTGCATGATGCTTTTGTGATATCAGTTTTTTGACCCAGATCATGATCCTTCCCATAACGCTTTGTCTCAATAATAGAATCAACGTTGTGAGGAAATGCATATGCCACTCAAAAACCATATCGGCCTGTTCTTGTTTTTGATTATTTTCAGCATGCCTGCCATGAGCCAAACGCCACCGCCAGACAACAGCTCATCCCCACCTGTTGTGTGCGATCCAACAGGCGTAGTTGGTGGATGCCCGGAAGGCAGTGTGCCCCCGCCTGACGGGAGCTCCCCCCCAATTTGTGATCCGACTATGGTTGCCAACTGTCCAGAAGGTAGTGTTCCCCCGACATCACCCGGCGGCGATCCTGATGGTGGCGGCTTGCCAGACGGCGGCATTCCACCTGATTTCGAAATTCCCGAAGAATGCAGGGTGCCGGAAGGACAGATACCCGATCCTTTCTGCATGGGCACTCCCCATGACGAATCAGATCATTCACCTCCCGGAGACCTCGCCGGCTTCCCGCCAGGCGCCAGCTTTGACGACTTCGATTTTGATGATTTCTTCAACAACTTCGATCCTGATGACTTCAGCAGTTTCGATGCCAACACACTGGCCCAATTCAAACCAGACCTGGCCTCTGGTCTCAACGCAGACTATTTGTCCAAACTCTCGCCGGATTCATTGAGTGGCTTTTCACCTGAGTTGCTGCAGGGTCTCGCAGCAGATGCGCTGGCTGGATTCAGCGCAGACCAGATTGCTTCTCTCGATCTCGATGTCATAGAAGCTTTCTCTGCTGACAAACTCGAAAAACTGCTTCCCGAAGCTTTTGCCGGTTTCAACATGGATCAGGTCAAAAAATTGTCTCCTGAGGCCTTGGTCGGAATGAGTCCGGATCAGCTGAAATCAATCAACACCGGTGCTGTTGCGGGCTTCACGCCCGACCAGGTCAAGCAACTGAGTCCCACTACGCTGACAGCAATAACACCACTGCAATTCGGCAGTATGGATCCTTCAGCTCTGGGTGCACTCAAGCCTGGTCAAATACAAGGCTTGCCCGATGAAGTATTTTCAGGACTCGACAGTACGCATCTGGGTGCCTTCGATCCTGAATCAATACAGGTAATGGGCGCAGGTGTACTGCAGTCGATCAATCCGGAAGAGTTCAGGAAAATGGACGACAGCAGTTTCAGCAAGATAATGGCCAATTTTGATCCTGCCCAGTTCAGGCCTGAGGATTTCCAGGATCTCTTACCCGACGGATGGGCAATTGATGCAACAACTGGCGAGCTGACACCACCCGAAGGTGCCAGGCTGAACTTTCGTGCCCTGCCGAGTCTGGATATCGACGGTGTAGATTTGCCAACAATCCCGGATTTCTCGAAGTCCCTCGGACTTGGTGGTCAGGGAAGCAATACTGTACTCACAGAACTGGACGAGGCGCTATCTGCTGCCAGCCTGCCGATGTTCAACTTCACCCAGGAAAACGGTGTTCTCAAGGTGAAAGGAAGTGGAGTCAAGGAAGGCACCAATCTGGCCTTTATTCCCGAAAGCCAGAACATCTACAAGGCACTGGACGGTGCCACACCGGGCTTGTCGGTGGATGAAACAGGCAAATATGTCCTCACCACCCCTTCGGGTTACAGAGTACCGGTTATTGCTGCGCTCAATAACCCCCAGCAGCTGCTTGAAACAGATACCACGCTGCAATCGGTGCGTATCAGGGAAACCGGTGAAGCCAGAATTGCCCTGAAAACCGGCAGTGCGCTGTCTTCAGTGGCAACCCCAATGCTGATGCCAAGCAGCCTGCCGCCGGGTATACATGCAGAAGGCGAGGGTCGTACCAAAACGGTCACCGTGGTGCATGCAGATGGCACGGCGCAAACGTTGAAGCCTGCAATAGTCGATCGGGACGACTTTATAACTGCAGCAGGGGCATTTCCCAGTGTGCAGAGCGTCCAGATGAATGCCGATGGCACCATCAAAATAATGTACAACGGTGTTCCTTTGACACTGCAGCCTGAATTTGACATAGAGCCTGGCGGTGGTGCTACCGTCACACCTGGAATAACACCGCTGGATGCCACAACCTTCCTGTTCACAACCAGCAATGGAGACAAACAGAAGTTCTATATCAATTGATATTTCCCACAGCTTGCATGTTTGTGGCAACTAGTTGGAAAATCATCCGCATGTAATGCATACCAAAGGCAACAGGGAAGTTGCTGCGGAGGAAAAAATGTCAAAAAACAGTGTGCTTGCGGCTGTGCTGGTAGCCGGTATTCTCCCGGGTACTGCGTTTGCCCATCATTCCCATGCATCGCTTGATCCCAACGATGTCAGGGTGCTCAGTGGTGTTGTCACCAAATACAGCTGGAGCATGCCCCACGTTTACCTCAAGGTAATGGCGCCCAATCCCGAAGGCAACACCGTGGAATACAGCATAGAAATGCTTCACCCGGCCGCCATGGCAGAACGTGGCTGGTCGAAGGAATCCTTCAAAGCCGGAGATCGCATTACCTGGGAAGGACAGCACGACCGCAACAAGTCGCGTGCCTACAGTGACCTGGTTTGGGCTGAAAACAACGGCAACAGAATTGGCAGCGAATCGCGCGAAGAAAACCGGGTTGTAGCTTCAGGCGATTTTACCGGCCTTTGGAACAGGGGGCCGGGCCAACCAACCTATTTCCCACCCCAGGGTTGGCCGCTTACAGCACTTGGCCAGAACCTGGTAGACAACTTCAGCGAAGACCAGAATCCAATCCTCACCTGTGGCGACCCGGGTCCGCCCAAATCAATGACCTTGCCCTATGCCCACAAGGTATACAGGGCGGATGAAAACACTATCGTAATTGAACGCGATCTCATGGAAGGCAGCCGCATAGTGCACATGAATGGCAAACCAGAAATTGGTGAGCCCCGCAGGCTGGGTTACTCCTGGGGCTGGATGGAAGATGGCAAGCTTGTGGTGGAAAGCACCGGTTTCAGTGCCGACAAATGGGGCAACCATACCGGAATCGATTCCAGTGAACAGAAACATGTGATCGAACGTTTCAATTTGGCAGAAGACGGACTTTCCATCACGCTGGAGATTACTGTTACTGATCCCGTATATCTGCGTGAACCAGTCACCTTCAGTCATCGCTGGGTACGTGTACCCGAAAGGGAACTGGTGCAAACGCCGTGCACCATGGAATCAGCCCAGCTCTGGATAGAAGGCGGCTACGAATAAACCCGCCGCCCGGTACTGTCTGGGTGATCCCCCGATATTGAATTCGGGTAGGGGCGTGCGCCAGTGCGCCCATCTTCCCGATTCAAAATGGTTTGAATATTTGACCATCGCCGGGTCGACTAACGCCGACCCCTACCTGGCATTGGGCAATGGTGCATAACCCGAAATTTGGTAGGGGCGTGCGCCAGTGCGCCCATCTTCCCGATTCAAAATGGTTTGAATATTT
>JAURLQ010000108.1 GCA_030831125.1 Gammaproteobacteria bacterium | reverse complement strand
TAAATTTTCCCCACGCGGATTTCAGTGTCGGATGGACAGAAAGTCAAGAAATAATGTCTGCATAAATGGGAATAAATACCGCATAAAAAAATAACCATTTCAAATCATGAGCTTGGAAATTTGGCGCTTGAAAAAAATGAAAAAAAAAAGGGCTGCCATCGGCAGCCCCTTGTTTGACTGGCATCCCTGCCAGTCAGGCTATCAGAAGCTGTAGTTCAGGCTGAGCTGATACCGGCGGCCGAAGATGTCGTAGTTGCCATTGGTGCCCTGCTGTCCACCACGAAGGCTTTCAGACGGAATAACCGAAGGGTCGCGGTCTGCAACGTTGTTTATGTTGAACGCTGCTACCCAGTTACCACCACTGGCAGTTTCACCACGATAATCAAACACCATGTTCCAGACTGTTTGTGAAGCAATGGTGTTGTCGTCCACATGCACACCTTCGGTCCACAGAATGTTGATCTTGGTGCTGTCGTAGTAACGACCAATTACACGTACACCGTAATCTCCGATGCTATATCCGAGTGTGCCGGTAGCGTTCCATTCGGGGCTGGAAATACTGCCCAGATCATCACGATACACCGCTGTGGTTACAGAGTTTTCAAGCAGTTTTCCGGCAAAAAGACGGAAGCTGATGTTCTCATCCTGGTTGGAGAAGAAATTCGGTTGCAGATCATAGCGTGCTTCGATGTCGATACCGCTGGTAACACCTGCAGCAACGTTGAGGTTGATGTCCAGTACGCGTTCAATCAACCCGGTAGTGGTGCTGCGTGTTACAAGCCCACACAAACTCAGGTCGCCGGCCTGACAGTCATCAATAATACGTTGGGCACCAAGGGTGTTTACCCGGCCTGCCACATCGATTTCATACCAGTCAGCAGAAACCTGGAAGCCTTCTATCCATTCTGCAAAGGTAGGGGTGAACACAAAACCGGCTGTCAGGGTATCGGCTTCCTCCGGTGCCAGGTTTGCATTACCACCGGTAAGGCGGGTAATGGTGTATGAATTACCTGAAGCGGGATCAGTAATGTTGGCACCACCACCACCGGATTCAAACTGCTCACCAAAGGTTGGCTCACGTACGTCGCGGCTCTGGGTTACACGCAGACGCAGGTCGTTGTAAACCTGGAACTCCAGACCGGCTTTCCAGCTGTCAATCTTGCCTGTGGCTGAATATTCAGACTGGCGATAGGCCAGGGTGCTATCCAGACGTTGACCAGAAGTGGATTCCCAGATCGGTACGTTCAATTCTGTGAACCATTCCCATACGTCAAAGCTGCCAAGCGCCCAGCTGGTAGCCGAGAACTGGTGGATGGAACGGTTGCCTCCGGTAATACCGGCAGAAATACCCCGAATGCCCACTTGTTCTGCATTGATGGTAGAGCGTTCGAATTCAATAGGACGTGTATACTGGTTGAAGGATTCTTCGCGGTAAGTCAGACCAGCTGCAAAAGACACAGGACCTGCACCCCAGCCCTGATACAGTTCACCGGTGAGTAGCAATTCGGCAAAGTCCTGGTCGAGATCGCGGATACCTTTCTTGTCACTGGTGACATAGTCGGCAGCTTCCTGGCTGACATTGCCATGACCGAATACATTCATTGGTACGCAGTCACGAATCGACTGTTCAGGTGTAACCAGAATGTTGTCGATTGGCATAACGCCACTCGGGAATTCCTGGATGCGAGTTGTCGCTACTGTCTTGCCAACAGCGGCAGCCTGCAGTTCCGCCATGGTGGGATTGCGTTTCTGGACATTACAAACAATGGCGCCGGTAGCCGGGTCGCGCACTGCATCCATGGCCAGATACCAATGATCCACCCGGATCATATTCTCTCCTTCAGAGGTAAGTTTTGATTCGCCGTACTGATAGGTACCACGCAGGCTCCAGTCATTGTCGAAAGTATGATCGAAACCGAAAGTGGTAGACCACATCTGGCTGATGTTGGAATCGTTGCGATCGTCATAGAAGTTGCGGTTGGAACCTGTGCGTAACTGGCCGATCTTGTCGATACGTACGCTGGTCAGGCCAAGACGATCCATTTCTGTGGCAAGTTCCGGGGGCAGGTAGGCATTGTCCCGATAAATGGTGCCAAAGTACTGCTGGCCCATTTCCGGATTGCCGCGCCGGTTATAGGAGTTGGATTCGGTACGGCCCATCATGATCTGACCAAAGACATTGGTGCTGTCAGATATGTCGTACTTGAAGCCACCGAATCCGCTGTGCTGGATAACTTCTGCACCAAAAGGACCACCATTGAAAGCCTGCTTTCCAATCTCGGCTTCAGGTCCACCTGCCATAATCTGGTTGCGACCGGCACCAGTATAGTAGTAGTCACCCTTTATGAAGGGACGCATGGCTGTGCCGTCTTCTGTGAATGTATATCCGTTAAGGCGGAAATTGGGATTTGATGAAGTAATGATGCCGGCCGAGTTCTGGGTTGCATGTACTGCGTTGGGTACGGTCAGTCGTTGAGGCTGGGATTTGTCGGTAACCCAGGCCGGATTGATGACAAAGCCCCAGCTGTTCCAGTTGTCGAGATCCTGGGGATCGCGTTCAATCTGGTCAATATTGCGATGCTCGATTGAACCGATCAGGTGCAACCTGTCGCCAATCCGTTTTCCACCTGCAACAGAGAAATTGTAGTTCTGCCCATCATGTCTCTCGGTAATGCCGGTGGATACACTGGCCTTCAAGCCTTCAAATTCGCGGTCGAGTACAAAGTTGACCACACCTGCAAGTGCGTCGGCACCGTAGGCTGCTGATGCACCACCGGTTACCACGTCAACCGAACGCAACAGGGCGGTAGGGAAGTTGTCGACGTTTACAGTGGAGGCGCGGTCGGCAGGCACTACACGGGAACCATCAAAGAGCACCAGCGTGCGCTGTTTGCCCATGTTGCGCAGGTTGAGATAAGAGCCTGCTGCATCCCCGAACAGGGTGCCACCACCCCGCTGGGCAGTTTGGGTGTTGAGAAACTGTGGCAGATTGTCCAGCTGCTCTGATACAGACGATGAGGGATCAAAATCCCGCATTTCATCAGTGGTAACGGCAGTTACCGGGGTTGGCGTTACCATGCCGTCAGTGTTGCGGATACGGGTGCCGGTAACCTGGATTTCTTCCAGTCCTTCTTCTGCTGCGAGAACGGTTGTTGCACTGAACATTGCTGCGGATACTGACATCGCGAGCATGCTGGTACTGAAAAGCCTGTTGGCTCTTTTCATGAATTCTCCCCTCCGTAAACG
>JAURLQ010000107.1 GCA_030831125.1 Gammaproteobacteria bacterium | reverse complement strand
TGCCACGCTTGCTGCCGGCACTGCACATGAACTTGGCACTCCGTTGGGGTCGGTAACCATGCTGCTGAAGGAAATGCAGCAGGAACATGCGGGCAACACGCAGTTGCAGAAAGATCTGACACTGCTACAGGAACAGATCACCACATGTCGCAACTCTCTGCGTTCCCTTACCCGCAAGGCAGATTTCAGGAATCTGGAGCCCCGGCAATTGAGTCTTGTGTTATTCATCCGTGAAGTCATGGATCAATGGCAACTGTTGCGCCCGGAACAGCCATGTCTGATGCAGATCCAGGAAGATCAGGTACCGCAGATATCGGTAGACCCTACATTGCAGCAGGCTCTGATCAACATGCTGAACAATGCGGCTGACAGCAGTCCCCGGGGCATGGAGCTGTCGCTGGGTTGGGATACACATTCATGGACCCTGCAGATTCGCGACTTTGGCACTGGCGTTTCCCAGGAAATTGCAGAGCAGCTCGGCACTCATATCGTATCCAGCAAGAATGACGGCATGGGCGTGGGATTGGTACTGAGTCAGGCAACACTGAACAGGCTTGGTGGCAGTGTAAGCCTGTATTCCGTTGACAATGGCGGGACCCTGACTGAAATCACTGTTCCCTTGCAACCCGCGGTGACCGGCGATGCATGAACAGCCAAACATCCTCGTTCTGGATGACGACCCCGTCTTTACCGGCATACTGGTCCGGGCACTGCAAAAACGCGGATACACAACCATTGAAGCCAATGACACCGCATCGGCACTGGAGAAGACTGGATCTGTTGTGCCTGACTATGCAGTGGTTGATCTGAAGATAGACAGGGAATCGGGACTGGATGTCATTACCCCGCTACTGGAAAAGAACCCCGACATGCAGATTCTCATTCTGACCGGTTATTCCAGCATTGCGACTGCAGTAAGCGCAATCAAGACCGGCGCCAGGGACTACGCCTGCAAGCCGCTTGATGCTGATGAAATTCTGCAAAAACTGGGCTTGCAGGAAACTACCGGTACAGAATTGAAGCTGCCGGAACAACCGGTATCTGTAGACCGGCTGGAATGGGAACACATCCAACGTGTGCTTGCCGAAAATGATGGCAATATTTCCGCCACAGCCCGCAGTCTTGGCATGCATAGGCGCACACTGCAGCGCAAACTGCAGAAGCGGCCGGTAAAGAGGTAGGTTTCAGTACTGTCCTTTTTCAGGCGCCGGATTTTCCATGCCGGCTCTTGCTCTGGTCTGTATGCCTTCGTTGTAGATGGTGCGACGGGAAAACAGCCACTCGCCATCAATTCTAGCCAGCTCATCTTCATAATGTCCGAACAACCCATATGCCGCCTCCCTGCTGGCAGCGTTGTTGTTTACCTGGAACCAGTAGGTAACGGCTTTTGCAGTGTCACCATAGACCTCAATCACCTGATTGGTAATGAAATGTCTGGTGGTTGCTGGCCACGCAGCTGCCTGTGCATTGCGACTGAGGTTGTAGACGCCGTCCATCATGAACTTGCGAATGGCCTCACGCCCGACAACCTCTCCACCGGCCCAGTCGAGTACACCATCTTCAGCAAATACACCGGCGTACTCATCCGGATCGTTGAAGTCCATCGCCAGCACATAACGACCCTGCAGGTTTTCTATTGCAGCGCGATCATCACCATAGCCATCAGCCATTGCCGTAGTGGCCAGACAGGAAAGCAGTATTGCAGCAACTGTGCGTGACTTCATGTGTCTCTCCCTTGTTGTTGAACAAACGGGATCAGATGAAATTTGATGGGAGTGCATCAACCAGATTGATTCTGACCTCTTTCATTTGAATTTCATCTGACCCGATTTATTCGTTTATTTCAATATCCTCGTAGTTTTCCTGTCTGAAGCGCGGAGAACAGATGGCCAGAAACACCAGCTCCTCTGTACCGGTATTGGTAATGCGCTGCGGACACATAGACGGTATAAGTACGACATCTCCCTTCTGTACAGTTGCCGGCGCAAGTTCGCCAACTTCGACCATCCCCTGCCCGCTGAGAATGACATAGCGTTCCGTAGTGTCTTTCAACCTATGCAATCGCGTACGCACACCGGGCTCAACCCGTGCCTGTGCCACAGACACCGACTCATCACCTTCATGATTGGACAGCTCGTTGATATGGCAGAGCTCTTCGGTAAAGTATTCCCGGTTACTGTCAAACCTGATGATCATACCGATTACTCTGACACCTGCCCGAGAAAATTTTCCAGAGACATCAGCATGGCATCGTACCAGGGGTTGAACGCAATCCTTTCCACAAGACCCATGTTCAGGTTTTCTGCAGTGGCTTCGCCATAGTACTCGCGTTGCCCTGCCTTGCACTGCGCAAAGCTTTCCGTTCCTTCATCATAATGGCCACAGTTGCGATAGGCACCATTCCGGCCAAACCACGGATGATCCGGCGGCGTCATCACCCCCAGATGCGACAGGCTCAATACGCCGGATTCTGCATCACTGCTGTTTAAAACCTGCACGCGATCTGGAGCCTGAACCGGATACTGGCTGTACAGCAAGGTGAGTGAATCGGGATGCGTATTCTCAGCCATGAACTGCAATGTGGCATCAGTACCTACAGTGTTGTCCTGCACACTGGCTACTGTAAAGACCGGCAGTTGCCTGAGCCTGTCGTTCATGGCTGACCAGGCTTGCCGGATCAGCGCCCAGGTTTCCTCAGCGCCCCTGAAAGGGAAAGACTCGTATCGATAGGTTGCCTGATCTGCTTCTATTTCAAACCACGCGGCAGCGGGGAAAAACAGGCCCAGCGGTGTTATGAATCGTGCATATCTGGATACAGACGTAATGGACAATGCCGGGGTGAACAATACGAGACCATCCACTGTCGGATTACGGGCCGCTTCCAGTATGGCAAGTGTGCCACCGGCTGAATGACCGGAGAGAAATACTTGATTGGCCTGCAAGGCCAACTGCCCGGCCGCAAAGTGGGTGGCAGCCAGCCAGTTTTCCCAATAGGAGTCGAGCATGTCGCCCGGGCGGGTACCGTGATCCGGTAACAGCAGGCCGAACACCAGAAAACAACGCGCGCGCAAATCCTCGCCAAGCGGACGCATGCTGTATGGGGAATCGATAAGTCCGTGGATCAGGACTATGCCACGTTGCCATAAACCATCGTTTGTGCGTGGACAGTTGCTGTCTGGCTCCAGCACGAAGGGCGCCAGATTGGCGGCAATTTCTTCACCGCCCGGTTCCGGGTGCCACTGCCGCAAGTGTGCGTTGGCCCAATCCACATAATCTCTCCAGGAAGCATTGCCGGTATACACAAAGGCATCGTCTTCGATATCCAGATGGCGCTCACCCAATACCTTGCCGGTGGCCAGAAAAGCACCTGCGCCCAGATAAACTGCTGCCAGCAGCATCAAAAAACCGGCAGGGACCAGGCGTAACCAACGAGACGTCATGCCAATTTCTCCAGCACAACAAAGGCATAGTCCCAGGGATTATTGTCAGAAGCCCGGTGCGATTCTCGGGCGGTTTCCTGCCATTGGCTGCGGTCGAATTCCGGAAAGCTGGCATCGCCTTCAATATGTGCGGCCACTTCGGTCAGATACAGAAGGTCGGCCATGGGCAGGGCCTGTGCATAGATCTGCGCGCCGCCAATGATCATGGCTTCTGCTGCCTTCAGGTCTCTGCAAACCTGTATTGCGGCTTCAAGAGAGTTGACCACAACAGCGCCATCAATGCGGTAGTCCGGATTACGGGAGATGACGATGTTGGTTCTGTCGGGCAGCGGCTTGCCGATAGACTCGAAAGTATTGCGGCCCATTACCACAGGCTTGTTGAGCGTGATGCGTTTGAAATACCGGAGGTCTTCAGGCAAATGCCAGGGCATCTGGTTGTCGCGGCCGATAACGCGGTTCTGCGCCATTGCCACTATCAGTGAAATCTTCATGCAGGTGCTGGAGTAACTATGCTATTGAAAAGCGCATGATACCCGTCTTGCAGCTTTACTTGTATGAAGGGCCGGAAAATCAGCGCCAGAACAAATTCTGTTTATTGC
The DNA here is from genome assembly GCA_030831125.1 of Gammaproteobacteria bacterium. Taxonomy (GTDB): domain Bacteria; phylum Pseudomonadota; class Gammaproteobacteria; order Pseudomonadales; family Pseudohongiellaceae; genus CAILUG01. The sequence continues at coordinate 1,085 of JAURLQ010000107.1, read as the reverse complement.
CACCCTGGCGCTCTGCAGTTTTCACCTCTGCTGTTTATTTCCAGACTTCTTTGGCGATATCGACCACCAGACCCAGCTTTTGCCACTGCTGTTCTTCAGTGATGTCGTTGCCATGCGAGGTACTGGAGAATCCGCACTGCGGACTCAGTGCCATGTTATCCAGTGGCAGGATGCTTGCGGCTACCTTGAGACGGGTCAGCACGTTGTCGCGCACTTCCATTTTTCCGGACTTGGTTGAAACCAGACCCAACACTACTACCTTGTTTTCGGGCACAAAGCGCAGCGGCGTGAAATCCCCCGAACGCTCGTCATCGAATTCCAGGAAATAGGTATCAACATCCAGCTTGTTGAACAGCACTTCGGCCACAGGCTCATAACCGCCGGACGCAAACCAGTTGCTGCGGTGGTTGCCACGACACAGGTGGATGCCCACCATCAGGTCGTCCGGTCTGCCAGCCAGTGAATCGTTGATCAGCTTGGCATAGATTTCCGGCAGCTTGTCGGGATCATCGCCGCGCTCTCTTGCTCCTTCGCGCATCTTTTCATCGCACAGATAGGCCAGATTCGTGTCGTCCATCTGTATATTGCGACAGCCGGCGTCGTACAGCGCCTTGATTTCGTCGCGGTAACACTGTGCGGCATCACTGAAAAATTCTTCAAGATCCGGATAGGCGGTGCTGTCGATAGCGGCACGACCACCACGGAAATGCAGCATGGTGGGTGAAGGCATGGTGATCTTCACCCTGGCAGGGGTTTGCGACTGCAGGAATTCATAATCGCCAAGCAGAATGGGATAGCGATGACCCAGCTTGCCGGTAACCGACAGGCGCGGTGGTGTCCAGCCAACATTCTTTTCGGCATCGGAATTGGCACTGATGTTGCCGGTGATCTTCACGCCATCCAGATGCTGGTAAAAATCCAGATGAAAGTAGCTGCGTCTGAACTCCCCGTCAGAAATGGAAGGCATGCCGATTTCTTCAAGCTTCTTCACTGCCTGGGCAATGCACTGGTTTTCGACTTCGCGCAGGGCCTCGGCGGTAATGTTGCCATTGCCAAACTGCTCGCGGGCGGCCTTGAGTGCGGCC
>JAURLQ010000106.1 GCA_030831125.1 Gammaproteobacteria bacterium | reverse complement strand
TTGCAGATGGGGCTTACCTTGGCGACAGATACGCACTGGTCATGGTGCCCAGCCTGAGTGAGTACCTTACGTCAACAGGTCCAGACAAGGCAGATTACAGTCTTGAACTTGCAGTGCTGGCAGACCCGCAATTCGGTGCTATTGATGAACCAGAGGCCCTGTTGGCCAATCAGGGCGACTTCAATTCATGGACTGCTGCACTGGAGCGGCTGCCGGCCTCTGCGAGGGAAGCCGAAGCCTTGAGTGCCTGGTATCCGGATGAAAACAGACGCATCCTGACGGGTTTTGATGCCAGCCAGGATAATTTTTTCAGTGAACAAGTGCGCAATGCCCGGATTATTCATCTTGCCACTCACGGCTATTTCAATGAATCACTTCCGGAGCTTGTTGGTGTGGCATTGAGTCCGGGGACTGATGGAGACAGCTTTGTCTCGCTGGCTGAAATTTCCGGGGCCCGTTTCAACGCAGAACTCGTGGTGATCAGTGCCTGTAGTACCACGCAGGGTGAGACTATTCCCGGAGAAGGCAACATGAGCCTGGCTCGTGGCTTTCTTGCGCAGGGGGTAGGGTCAGTTATTTCCACACTCTGGCCGGTTTCTGATCGCGCAACCGCGCTTTTCATGAAGGAATTCTATCGGGCCGTGAACGAAGACAGGCTTGATTATGCCGCTGCAATGCAGAGTGCACAGCAGGCTTTGCGCAGTTCAGCCACTTACCGCAATCCCTACTACTGGGCTGCGTATGTGCTGACCAGCGCAGCTCCCGGTGACTCTTCTCCTTGAAACCCCGATTGCAAGCTTTCTGCATTTGCGTATGCAGTTTCTGATTCAAGGCATGAAAGCCAGCAACACTTCGTTCAGGTGACTCAGCCCTGTGCTGCTTGGCTGTAATCTGTTGCGGTTTTCCGTCAGAAGTCCCCTTGCCTGCAGTCTGTCCAGTTCTCCAGCCAGTCTCCCGGGATCGATACCGGTTCGTGTCGGGAGCAGGGTGATGGGTACCCCCTCAACCAGTCGCATGGCATTCATCATGAATTCCAGTGCAAGTTCATTTTCGGCAACGGTTTCTGATCCGGCGATCATGCTGGTGTTGTTGTCCAGATAGTGAGCAGGCATTTTCCGTTTTCTGGTGCGAATGATGCTGTTGTTTTCGGGTAAAGTGAACTTGCCATGTGCTCCGGCACCAATTCCCATATAGTCTCCGAATTCCCAGTAATTGCGGTTGTGCCGGGATTGACTGTGTGTTCTGGCAAAGGCAGATATTTCATAGCGCGCGTAACCATGCTGCTCCAGCAGTGCAATGCCGCTTTCCTGTATTGCAGCAAGTGCATCATCCTGTGGCAGGACTGGCGGGTGACGATAGAACTCCGTGTTCGGCTCTATGGTCAATTGATACCACGAAAGGTGCGATGGCTTGCACATGATAGCGGTCTGCAGATCTGTCAGTGCTTCATTGAGGCTTTGTCCGGGCAGGCCGAACATGAGGTCGAGATTGAAGTTGCTGAAACCGGCAGCCCTTGCAGTTACTGATGCATTCAGAGCTTCTTCGCTGCCATGTATACGCCCGAGTTTCTGCAGCTGCAGTTCATTGAAGCTCTGGATGCCTATGGATAGCCGGTTGATACCACTGTCGCGATAGGCTGCAAACTTTTCTGTTTCGAATGTACCCGGGTTGGCTTCCAGTGTTATTTCGATGTCTGGTGCAAAATCGATTTCCTGGCTAATACCCCTTATCAGTCTGTCAAAGCTTTCTGCCTTGAACAGGCTGGGTGTACCACCACCGATAAATATGGAAACCAGCGGTCTGTTGAAGGTCAAGGGTAGTTCTTCCCTGAAGTCCTTCAATAGCGCAGTGATATATTCCTCCTCAGGCAGAGACGCCGGCTGTCTGTGTGAGTTGAAATCGCAATAGGGGCATTTGCGTACACACCAGGGAATATGCACGTAAAGGCCAAGAGGCGGAAGTGACAGCGTTTGAGGGTCCATTTCGGTCGGGCCAGGGCAATCTGCGATTGGTGTGAGCAATTATTCCTGCAGGGTAAAAGGCCAGCGAGCCAGCAGTTGCTGCAGTGCCAGCGCCCGGTGGCTGATGGAATTTTTCACTTCCGGAGGCAGTTGGGCGGAAGCACAGTTGTGGCTCGGTACATGGAAAATCGGGTCATAACCGAAGCCGTTGGTGCCGCAGGCCTGCAAAAGTATACGACCTTCCCAGGTGCCCTGACAGATCAATGGCATCGGGTCTTCAGGATAGCGCATCAGGGCAATGACACACTGGAAGCGGGCGGTTCGCCCCGACTCTTCAACTCCCTGCATTCTTTCCAGCACCAGAGCATTGTTTGCTGAATCCACATCCATGCCCGGTGGGGCATATTCATGCATCACCGAGTAGCGGGCAGAGTAGATACCGGGTGCGCCATTGAGGGCATCCACTTCAAGCCCTGAATCGTCTGCTATTGCAGGCAGCCCCGTAAGCCTTGCGGCATGACGGGCCTTGATGATTGCGTTTTCAACAAAGCTCAATCCGTCTTCCACAGCTTCAGGAATGCCGAATGTTGTCTGGGGAACAAGTTCGATTGCAAGGTGGCCGAGTATCAACTGCAGCTCTGCCAATTTCTTCCGGTTGCCACTGGCCAGAACGACCTTCATGAGTCCTCTGTTGTTTATTGCGCGTAGAGCTGTGTGTTCCACGTCAGGGTATGGGTTGGACCTTTGCCTTCGGGTTGTACTTTTACATCAAAGTGCAGGATTTCAGCATTGGAAAAATCAAATTCACCAATATAGTAAATTGCAGTGCCTTCCCGGATTTCCCGGAAATCGATATTGCTTCCCTGCTGCAACAGGTTGCGCTTGCCACCACTGATGCTGGCAGTTACCGGTGTGGTTGAACCGTCAGCATTATTGTGCAGGATTGCTATATTGAGGAATGCAGTTCTCCTGTTTCTTTCAATGTCGTACTGGGCTGCAATTTCCGGTGTCAAAAAGGTGCTGTTAACGGCAATGTAATGCACAGTGTAATCACCGAAATCACCTGACTCGGCCTTCAGCAGTAGCGGCATTGTCAAAAACACAATGGCCAGGAGCAAAGCGCGCATCATGGTCACCTGCTTATGTGGTAAATGGCGTTGACCCCGAAAAAATTGGGGTTGAGGTTCATCAACATGCTGGTACGCCGGGCATCATCGACTACGGTTCGGTCAAGCACGGTGATATTTTTCTGCCTGCACAGCTCGTCGAAGTCTGCAATGGTGCAGTGGTGCAGGTTGGGTGTGTCATACCACTCGTATGGGATATGCGGCGACTTGGGCATCCGCCCCCCGGTCATCAGATAGAAACGATGTCGCCAGTAGGCAAAATTCGGAAATGTGAGTATGCAGCGTTTACCCACACGCAGCATTTCATCCACGATAAGATCCGGACGGTGCAGCGCCTGCAGGGTCTGGGCAAGTACAACAGTATCAAAGCTGTTGTCCTGGAAATTCGGCAGGCCTTTGTCCATGTCCTGCTCTATGACGCTGACCCCTTTTTCCAGACATTGCTGGATATGTTCCTGATCTATTTCAAGTCCGCATTCCCTGATGTGCAGTGTTTCCTTGAGGTGGGCAAGCAGCAGGCCATCGCCACAACCCAGGTCGAGCACCCGGCTCCCTGGTTCAATCCAGCTTTCAATTATTTTCAGATCAGCCCGCATTGGGGTTTCTCCCGCATTCATCTGCCACGCGGGACATGTAGGCATTGAGTGCCTGCATGTAGCGGGGAACGGGCAGCAGAAAGGCATCGTGTCCTTCGTCTGCTTCAATTTCGAGATAGCTGACCGGCTTTTCCGCTTTCAGGAGGGCTTCGACAATTTCCCGGGATCGTTCCGGTGAGAAGCGCCAGTCGGAGCTGAACGAGATCACGAGAAACTTGCACTGGCTGTTTGCAAAGGCCTTGCTCAGTTCGCCGTCGTAATCCACTGTAGGGTCGAAATAGTCGAGAGTCTTGGTTACCAGCAAATAGGTGTTGGCATCGAAATTCCGTGAAAAGGATTCTCCCTTGTACTGCAGGTAACTCTGTACTTGGAAGTCGGTATCGAAACCGAAACTCAGTTTGCCGGCACGCAGGTCGCGACCGAAATTGCCTGCGCGGGCGTCCTTGCCGAACTTGTCGCGCATCAGCGCATCAGACAAATAGGTAATGTGTCCCACCATACGGGCCAGCATGACACCTTTGCCAGGATAGGTGTTGAAATCGTAGTAGCGGCCTTCATGAAAATCCGGGTCGCTCATGATGCTCTGGCGTGCCACTTCGTTGAAGGCAATGTTCTGCGCAGACAGCTTGGGAGCAGCAGCAATGACCAGTGCATGACGCAGCCGATCCGGATAACTGATGGCCCAGCGCATTACCTGCATACCGCCCAGACTGCCGCCGATAACAGCCGCCCATTGCTGTATGCCCAGCCTGTCTGCAAGCCGGGCCTGACTGTTGACCCAGTCACGGACTGTCACAATCGGAAAATCGGGCCCGAAGGGCTTGCCGGTATCGGGGTTCATGGAAGAGGGACCGGTGCTGCCGGCACAGCCACCCAGATTGTTCAGTGAAACTACAAAAAAATGGTTGGTATCAAATGGTTTGCCCGGACCTATACAGCAATCCCACCAGCCCGGTTTTTCCTTCGGGTTTTCGGGGTCGTAATAGCCGGCAGCATGGTGATCACCGCTGAGGGCATGACAGACAAGAATGGCATTTGAGGCATCTGCATTGAGTGTGCCGTAGGTTTCCACCATGAGGTCATATTTTTCGATTACGCGTCCGCTACGCAGCGTCAGTGGTTCGTCGAAATGGAACAGCTGTGGTTTGACTATACCTACGGAATTGGCAGGAATTGCTTTCATGAGTGGTTTACCAGAAGCCCAGTACCACTGAAGGGGGCAGTCTCAGGCTGTTGGCAAGCGGATATACAAGGCCGTTTTCAATGAAGCGTGTGCCCAGGAATATGAACAGCGGGGAAAGATCCAGTCCGGCAATAGGCGGCATTACCTTGCGGAACAGCCGATAGGCTGGTTCGAGCAATTCATGGATAACCAGCAGAACAGGGTGCCCGCTGAAGGGGGCAATGAAACTTGCAATGGCCGATATCAGGGCTGCCCAGAAATAGATGTTCAGCACATAGTCGGCAATACCCAGCCCCGCCCATGCAAATACGGATACCGGAGAAATCATGGTGCCGATCAGTAAAAGCATTACATAAGTGGCAATAACACTGATTAACAATCCAGCCACGAGGCTGGCAAAATCAAAGCCCCTGTAACCGGGAATTATCCTGCGGAAAGGCTTTATAACAGGAGTGGTGATTATAACGATTGCCTGGGTAACCGGATTGTAGAAATCAGCTTTTGCTGCCTGCAGCAGAAAACGCAGCAGGATAGCCAGCAGGAAAAGATTGCCCAGCGCATGGATGAGATAGACCAGAGCCTGACCGAAGGAACCACTCATTATCTGTATTACCGAATGTCTTTGTTATGTCTTTTCAGTTTTTTGCGAGTTCTTCCGAGCGTAATGCCGCCTGCTGCATGGCGCGCATGACGATTTCACGCAGCTTCTCGCTTTCAAACTGCCGTATTGCTGCTTCTGTTGTACCGCCTGGCGAAGTTACCTGGCGACGCAATTCCTGTACATCCACTGCGCTCCTGCTTGCCAGTGTTGCAGCCCCAAGTGCTGTCTGCAGACAGAGCGTACGGGAAATATCCTCGCTCAGGCCCAGCGCTGCAGCTGCCTGCTGCATGGCTTCCATGAGCAGGAAAAAATAGGCGGGCCCTGAACCGGAAAGCGCAGTAACAGCATCAATCTGCTTTTCGTTATCCAGCCAGCAACTGATACCGACAGCATCCACAATTGCAGTCGTGGCATCCCGGTCTGACTGGCTGATCATACTGTTGCCACAGCAGGCACTGGCGCCAAGCTGGACCAGAGCAGGGGTATTGGGCATACAGCGCACAATCCGTTGCCGCGGATGGCTCCATTGTGACAGTGATGCAAGCGTAATGCCTGCAGCGATGGAGATCAGCAGGCAGTCATGCTTTGCCAGAGTCGGGGCAATTGCACTGACCACTGTAGCCATGACCTGTGGTTTGACCGCCAGCACCACGATATCGCACTTGCTGACCAGAACGCTGTTGTCTGCAGTGGTGCAGACACCCTTTTGTGAAAGGGCCGCAAGTCGGGTATCACTGGTATCGGAAGCCCACAGACTGGCAGGCGAATAGCCATTGGCCAGCAGACCCTCAATCAGGGCGGTAGCCATATTGCCGGCTCCGATAAAGCCGATGGTGCTGGTATTGGTGCTCATCCAGGGCATTGTACCCTAAGCCGGGTGCTTCATGCGGGGTCCGAAGATATCGGTTCCTATCCGGATCATTGTGGCTCCCTCGGCAATGGCGGCCTCGAAATCGTTGCTCATCCCCATGGAAAGTTCTGTGCAGGTGCTGAAGCCTTCGCTCTGCAGTCGGTCTCTGGCCTCGCGCAGCTGTCCAAAAGATGCACGCTGATCGGCAAGGCTTTCTGCAGGGGCCGGGATGCTCATCAGTCCTTTCAGCCTGAGCCGGGGCAGGGAGGCTACACATGCTGCCAGCGCCGACAGTGCGGCAGGTTCGACCCCGGACTTGCTGCTTTCACCACTGGTGTTGACCTGCAAAAGGATATTGAGAGGGGGCATGGACGGGGGACGCTGTTCGTTCAGACGCCTGGCGATTTTTTCCCGGTCGAGGGTATGGATCCAGTCAAAACGCTCTGCAAGGGCCCTGGTCTTGTTGGACTGTATCGGACCTATGAAGTGCCAGATCAGATCATGACCTGCCAGGGCATCCATTTTTTCGAGTGCCTCCTGGAGGTAGTTTTCAGCAAAATTTATCTGCCCGCAGGCCATGGCACCCATGATCAGGGTGAAAGGCTGTGTTTTGCTGACGGCAAGCAATTGCACTGAACCGGGGACTCGCGCATACTTCTTTTCATACGCACTCATACGCCCGTTCAGAGAGGCAATACGCGCCGCTATCGCAGGGTTGTCGGTGTCAGTCGGAGTAGTGCTGCTCATGTACTGCTCGATTGTCAGGTAGCTGTCTGGGCCGTGTTCAACGGAACAGGCCCCAAGCGACATATGAATGGCGCAAATTATAGGAGGATCATCACCCCATGAATATCCAGGAACTGCTTAACTTCAGTGTGCAGCAAAAGGCATCAGACCTGCATCTTACCGCCGGTATGCCGCCGCTGATCAGGGTAGATGGTGATATCCGCCGTATCAATGTTGAATCCATGGACCATAAAACCGTGCATGGGCTCATTTACGAAATCATGAATGACAAGCAACGCAAGGGATATGAAGCCAACCTGGAGTCTGACTTTTCCTTTGAAATACCGGGGCTGGCCCGCTTCAGGGTAAACGCCTTCGTCCAGAACCGCGGCGCGGCTGCAGTATTCCGTACCATTCCCTCAAAAATTCTCAGCATGGAACAGCTCGGCATGGGCGAGGTGTTCAAGAAGGTATCTGATGTGCCCAGAGGGCTGGTTTGTGTTACCGGGCCTACTGGTTCAGGCAAGAGTACTACACTCGCGGCAATGATCGATTACATCAACACCAATCATTACCATCACATTCTGACCATTGAGGACCCCATCGAATTCGTACACGAAAGCAAGAAATCGCTTATCAACCAGCGTGAGGTGCATCGTGATACCCATGGCTTCAATGAGGCACTTCGTTCAGCACTGCGTGAAGACCCCGACATTATTCTGGTGGGCGAGCTGCGAGATCTTGAAACCATTCGACTTGCATTGACCGCGGCAGAAACCGGTCACCTTGTGTTCGGTACCCTGCACACTACCTCAGCCGCCAAAACCATTGACCGTGTGGTTGACGTGTTTCCGGCTGCAGAAAAATCCATGGTGCGTTCAATGCTCTCTGAATCCCTGCAGGCGGTAATTTCACAGACCCTGTTGAAGAAAGTGGGAGGAGGTCGAGTTGCTGCCCATGAAATCATGATTGGCACACCCGCTATCCGTAACCTGATTCGCGAGGACAAGATTGCGCAGATGTACTCTGCAATCCAGACGGGTTCCCAGATCGGCATGCAGACCCTTGACCAGCACCTCAAGGCACTGGTCCAGAAAGGTCTGGTGGACAGGACCGAAGCCAGACACAAGGCCAAGTCGCCGGAATCGATCTGAATTGTCGTTGGTTTTTTTTGAGTGTCAGGGTAAAGCCGTTATTTTGCTGTATATCCAGCGCTACGTATTGCGGTGAATTGCGGAGGGCTACTCCGACACCTGTTCAAACCAGCTTTCCAGCAGCAATTGCGCGACCAGCGCGTCAACTTTGGCCCTTTCGTTGATCCGTTTGCCAGTAAGTTCGGCATTATTCCTGCTTATCTCGCGCGCTTCCCTGGTGCTCAGTCTCTCATCCACTTCATGGCAGGGTTTTCCATAGCGTGTTGCCAACTGCTGCATGAATTTTCTTGCCTTTGCAGTCATGTCGCTTTCACTGCCATCCATATTGAATGGCATACCAACCACAAAGGCATCCGGTTTCCACGTGGCTACAAGTTTGTCAAAGTCCTCCCATTCGGGTTCAAGGTTTTTGACAGGCAACAAGGCAATGCCCATTGCCGTCCGGGTCAATGTCTGACCACTGGCTACGCCGAGCTTGCGGGTGCCGTAGTCCAGTCCGAACAGGGTGCGTGGTTTGCAGGACAAGGGAGTATCAACTGTATCCGACATCGCTGGTCATCTGGGCCATTGAAAAGCCCAGTGTAGCAGCAGCCATGTCAGGTTTGTTTGCGAAATCAGTAGAGAAGATGATGTCGGGACTGGCAGGACAGGTAAGCCAGGAGTTCTGCCGGATTTCCTTTTCCAGTTGTCCGGCGCTCCAGCCTGCACATCCAAGTGCAACCAGGAATTTCCCGGGACCCAGCCCCTGACCAATATCAGCCAGGATTTCCCTCGAAGTGGTCAGGGTCAGCTCGTCTGTTATTTGCATGGAGGAGGGCCAGCGAGGCTTGTCGTTATGTAGTACAAAGCCCTTTTCTGTTTCCACCGGACCGCCCGAGAGGATAATTTGTGGTGCCTTGTTTTCCCTCAGATCCTCAATGCCCAGTTGCTCGAAAATATCCGCAAGCTGCATTTTGATTGGCAGGTTCACTACCAGACCAAGCGCTCCTTCATCGGTGTGACGCCACATGTAGATTACGGTGTTTGCAAAATACGAATCCTGCAATTGCGGCATGGCAACCAGCAGTTGATTGGTCAGAAAACTGTCTTCTTTGCCAGAGCCGGCCTTGTCATTTACGGTATCGTTCATGTCAGCAAATATACCCGTTGTTTGCTTGATTTACGCTTAACAGGCATGCCAATCGGGATGCATTGTGGAATCTGTCAGTAGCTTACAGGGAGCATCCTGGATTTCCCGAATACCTGCAGGTTGAGTAGGGGTCTGGTTTGAATTTTCTAAAATTTGTTCCAGGAACAACCTGGCATTATTGTTTCTTCGACACGCCATGAACCCATCCATGGGGGCTCGACTGCGGCATCCCTGCCGCAGACGGTCTCAGATCCAATAATGCCAAGCTGTTTCCGAACCCCTGTTGAGATTCAAACCAGAGCACTACGACAAACAGAAATATGGAGTCTTGCAGGCAAAACACAAGGTTCCCGTTCAGGAAAAATATTGCGGGAAGCCGCCTTGTTTCAGAAGCTCGTGAAGGTATTGCCGCGCTGGAACTGCCAGGTGCGGATGATTTCCAGCACATCGACATCAGCACGCATTTCGGGGGGGAAGGGATCAAAAGGGGCGGAGAGCTGAACGATGCGTCTGGCAGCATCGTCCAGTACCTGTTCCCCGGATGATCGCAGTACCCGGATATCATTTACGGAGCCATCAGGGTTGATTGCCACCAGCATGCGCAGGGTGCCATAGATGCCCATTCTGCTCGCTTCAGTCGGATAATTCAGGTTGCCGATGCTTTCAATGCGTTTGCGCCAGCTGTCGAGATAAAGTGCATCCCGTGCTTCCCGTGTTGAGGCAGAAGTAACGGTATAGCGGCGGGGTCTCTTTGCATACTCCTGACGCCGCAGGTCCAGCTGAGCACGCAGACTTGCAACAGCATCGGTGAGCTGGCTCTCATTCATGTTGCTGACTTCACTTGTTTCTGTGGCTGGCAGCACTTCTTCATTGTTGGCTGCCACATCTGTAGGGCTTTCTTCAGCAGATATGACCTGCTCCTGCAGTTCGCTGGCGGGTGATGTGGGGCGTGCTTCTGACAGGTCTGAAACCTCCCTTATTTCCTCGGCAGCAAATCTAGCCTGTTCAGGGCTGACGGGAGCCAGGGATTCGTCCTCGGTGCCACTGCCCAGCTGGTTGGCCTGCGCCAGAAAATCCGCGTCCTCGGGTGCATCCTGGCTCCGGTACTGGGCAAGGGTAATATCCATGCTGGTGAGTGTGCCGGATTCGTTGACCACCGTGAAACCCACACCAAGAATCAACATGACATGGGCGCATATCGAAACAAAGATTCCGAAACCGAAACGCTCCTGACTCAGATGCGTGTTATCGATTTCTTCAGGCAATGTTCCGATAGTTGTCATGCTCAACTTTTGCCCAGTTTGCCTGCAATACAATCCATGAGAGTGCCGGCGATGTCGATATCAAAAGCCTTGTCGAGTTCCCGGACACAAGTAGGGCTTGTCACGTTTATTTCCGTGAGGTAGTCGCCTATGACATCAAGACCCACAAACAACAGGCCGCGTTCTTTCAGTGTCGGACCAACCTGTGAACAGATCCATTTGTCGTGCTCAGTCAAAGGAAGCCCCTTGGCTGTACCACCGGCAGCGAGATTGCCGCGGGTCTCATTAAGTGCAGGTATCCGGGCGAGTGCGTAGCCCACATGTTCACCATCGACCATCAGGATACGTTTGTCTCCATGGATGATTTCAGGAATGAATTTCTGCGCCATGATCTGGCATTTTTCATGACTGGTCAGGGTTTCAATAATGACACTTACATTGGGATCATTCTGCATCAAGCGGAAAATACTTGATCCGCCCATACCATCAAGTGGCTTGAATATGACATCTCCATGCACGGCATGGAATTCCCGCAGCAGTTTCTTCTTGCGGGTAACAAGTACCGGGGGAGTGCAATGGGGGAATGCGGTTGCAAAGACCTTTTCATTGAAGTCGCGCAGGCTTTGCGGTTTGTTGACGATCAGGGTGCCCTGTTGCTCGGCCCGCTCCAGAATGTAGGTGCTATAGATGAATTCGTTGTCAAAGGGCGGGTCCTTGCGCATGAGGATTACATCCATGTCGCTCAGTGGACGTTGTACTGATTCTCCCAGTGTGAACCAGTCTTCAGGATCGAGGCGTACACTTACGGGGCACATTTCACCCATCGCTTCGCCATTGTCCAGATAAAGGTCTTCCTGCTGCAGATACCACATTTCCCATCCGCGCTTCTGGGCTGCCAGCAGCATGGCAAGGGTAGTGTCTTTCTTGAAATTGATGGTCTGGATCGGATCCATTACCACGGCAATTCTGACTGTCATGAAGCTCCTTCAAAGCGCCTGCAGCATGAAAAATGTTGCCCGATTATAGCATTGTCAGAGAGCAGCCAGTGCAACACGGGACCAGCCTCAACAATATTGCTCCAATGGCATCCTGCAAGCAGCCAGAGAATTAAATTCTGGCAGCGTGGAAGAGACTGTACTAATAATGATTTGTCAGGAATACAGGTACAGTCGCAAATTGCCGTAAACGGAGCCTTTGTCATGGATGACAACAATGTGGAAGCCACACCACTTGATCAATCGCTGGTTTTGCTGGTTGATGACAATGAATCCTGTTGCGCAACAGCAGCTGTGCTTGTCAGGGAAGCCGGCAGGGAATTGCTGGCAGTTGCCGACACAATGGCTGCCCTGAGTGTACTGGTTGAATGCAGACCGGCCACCATTATTGTGGATCAGGACACTGGACCAGTGGAGGTTTGGCACTTCTGTCAATTGCTCAGGCAGCATCCTGTTTACAGCAAGGCCTGTATTGTAGTGTTGAACAGACGCAATGACATTGTCGAGCAGGCACGTGCCGAGGCATCAGGTGCAGATGCACTGCTACCCAAACCGTTTGCCGCAAAAGAACTACAGGCAATACTGGATCCGCAAAGGTCTGCTGCATGAGCGGGTGCAAAGCCCGGGTGGCTTTTATCTGTGATTCCCCTGTGTTGAGACTGGTTATGCAGCGGCAATTGCTTTCACTTGATTATGCATGCAGTGGCTTCGAGAAAAATCCAGGAAACCTTGTGCTCAGGAATTTCGATTTTGTGTTTGTTGAACTGATGCATTTCGAAGAAAACGGGTTCTCTCTGATACGCAGGCTTGGTCTGAAGATTACCGTGCCATTGATTCTGGTCACTGGCACTGGCAGGGAGTCTGATTTGCACTGGGGCAATACAACCGGTGCTGCTGCAGTACTGGCAAGACCTTTGTGCAAAAGTGCGCTCGTGCAGGTGCTGGAACAGGGTAGATGATTGGACAGATTGAGCAGGCCCACCTGGTGCTGGAAAGGTGCTTCAGGGCCAGTAGGTGTCAATTGCTTGCCCTGCTGGGAGCAATGTCTCCTGATGGTATCCCGGACAACTTGCAGGCAGATACATTGAAACGCTTGCTGAGCAATCTGAAGGCCCTGGCGTATTGGATGCCGTCTTCACACAAGGATGCCAAAACATGTCTGCAACTGTACAAGGTCTGCAAGGGCTTGCTGACAATTCCGGAAACAGGCACCAGATCCAGATTGTTGGTGTACTGTTTCAGACAGTTGTCGGATAGCAGTCACAAAGTGGCTGGCGAGGTGCTGACAACGCTCACATCAAGACTTCCATTTCCGAATAAGCAGCAAAACCATTCCGGGGAGTTGCTGTCCCGGCAGATGCATAACTGTATTGAATTCCTGGTTGAAGTATCGCCCCGGTTGGGTACCAGACTGCACTGTGGAAAGTCGGTAAACAAAACACGCATACTGGAAAAGCTTTGCAGTCTTCCCGGCTACTGGAAGCAGGAAGCAAACGCCAGCTTGCTTCAGGTGCATTGGGAACATCGGGTCAGAGTGCTTGCCGGTCAGTTGGCAGATTCACACTGGACTATTGCACATTGGTGTGAAAATGGCGGGGAACAAGGCAGTCGTTACCTTGTTGCAATGGCTGAAGTGGCAAATCAGCCTGATTTGCTCCAGGCCTGCAAAGACCTGTATGCGGCTTTGATTCGTCTACATGCCAGCAAGAATGCCCCCGATGAACTGCAAATGAAGACCCTGTTGAAATGCATGTTCGATCCGTTGCAGTTGGCTGCCCAGGGACGCTTCTTCCTTATTGCAGAAGTCAGCAATACAGCAATAGCGAATCCTGAAAATGACAAGGCGCTGGCAGAAGCTCTGGAGAGGGAGTTGAAAACAGGACATCAGTGCATTCTTGCATTATGCAGTGAGCGCCATGCCTCTGGTGAGCAGGACAGGGCGCTTCGTCAGAAATTCGTGATCCTCTCAGCCCGTCTGCAATGGGTAATGACAGAAGCAGGCTTGCATGCAGCAGGTATCTTTTTTTCCTGTTGTCATGAAGTGCTTGGCAGATACTGGTTTTGCAAGCTGCAATGGCCCGGACAGATTGTGGACATCCTGCAGGTAGTAGCAAAACTTTTGGCAGGTAATGATTTGCGACTTGTTGAAAACCGTATCTGGGTGTCACTGCAAACCAGGGTATTGAGTCTGTGGCCACGCAAGGCTTATGAAGAGGCAATGCCGGTAAGGGTAGAGGAAAACAGCCTGGTACAACTTGGCAGCGTTCCCCGACTTTTATCCAGTTCCCTCGATGCTCTGGTCAATTATGAAGAAGACTGGTTCAAGGCAGATTTCGGTAAATCTGTACATATTGCGCTGCTCATGAAGGAACTTACCATGCTTGAGCGCGGTGCTGCCGCTGTGCATCTGTCCGCTATTGAAGCCTTGTGTGCCCGGCTGCTGTACATATATGGTGTCTTGCAGGATCCAGTGCTGGATGTAACTGTGCCCGTGAAGTTGCTCTGCAATGCCCATTGCAAGCTTCTGGAAATGATGGATTCAGCGGCAGCGTGGCATGAGCCCAGGGAGTGTTCAAGGCTCAGTCAGGATCTGGACAGCTGGCTTGATGCCCGTCGACATGCGGGTGTGGGTGAATCCTGCCCTGGGAGTTGGACAGCATTGTTTGGTGAGCTCAGGAATTATGTGGCGTCATTGGGCAAACTGCTGGATTTGCCGGTTCGTCTTGAAACTGCAATGCAGGAAGAGCTGCCGCCATTGTTTGAAGCAGAAGTATTGATGACTGCTCTGCAGGTATTGGTGCGGGCTATATTGCTGGATATAAGCAACAGTGCTGAACTGCGCAGACAAAAGCATCTTCCTGCTGTAACCGTACTGTACTTGCGTCCGCTCAGACTGGAGAATGGTTGGGAAATACACTTGTCTGATGACAGCGGTATTCCGGCGCCTGCGAGCAGGGATATTGAGCTGTTACGCC
>JAURLQ010000004.1 GCA_030831125.1 Gammaproteobacteria bacterium | reverse complement strand
CGCTCTCTCTTCAGGGTAATCCGGAACATCCCACCCATGTGGGGCCCGGCCTTACTGGTTATGTAGTGGTGATCTTCCGATCACCGGATTGTAATTTTGCTCTGTTAAATTCCTGTGTAGGGGCGTGCATACGCGCCCATGTAGAATTTATTGGATCATTCATGAAGGGCGCGCACGCGCGCCCCTACAATTAACCTTTAGGCCGCTTGGCCCCATATTTGGAACGTCCCTGACGGCGAGCTGTGACACCTGAAGTATCCAGTGAACCGCGCACAGTGTGGTAGCGCACACCGGGAAGGTCTTTGACACGACCCCCGCGAATCAGGATCACACTGTGCTCCTGCAGGTTATGACCTTCACCACCGATGTAGGAAGTTACCTCATAACCGCTGGTCAGGCGCACACGACAAACCTTGCGCAGCGCAGAGTTCGGCTTCTTTGGTGTGGTGGTATACACACGAGTGCAAACACCGCGACGCTGCGGGCTGCCCTGCAGGGCAGGTACGTCGCTCTTTTCAATGCGACGCTGTCTTGGTTTGCGAACCAACTGATTGACAGTTGCCATTCAAATCTCCTGGCTTTCAAATTCTGGTGTCAGAGTAAGCCTCAAACAAATAATCAACATTCCGGACTATGGGTGCAGGCTTACTCTGTCACCGTTATCCGCCAATTTAGCGGTTTGCCCCCGCAGGGACAAAGGTCGCGCATTCTAATGATGGACCCCCATGCCGTCAACCTGCCAGGGGATACCATCGGTTAAATGGGGTCAGTCGTCCGAATCACCCTGGCCTTCAAGTTCGGCATTCAATGCCTCAGTGAGGGCCTGTTCCACTTCACGGGCGGAAGCCATTTCCTGCATACGACGGGCTTCAGCCTGCTTGCGGCGGTTTTCGTGATAGGACAAACCGGTACCTGCCGGAATCAGACGACCCACCACCACGTTTTCTTTCAGACCCTGCAGGTAATCGCGCTTGCCGGTAACGGCAGCTTCTGTCAGCACGCGAGTGGTTTCCTGGAAGGAAGCCGCTGAAATGAAGGACTCTGTTGCCAGTGATGCCTTGGTAATACCAAGCAGCACCCGCTCCAGTTTGCTTTCCTGTTTGCCGGCTTCACGGAGTCTGGCGTTTTCTGCCATGACCTTGATGTACTCAACCTGCTCACCCTTGATAAAGGAGGAGTCGCCCATCTCCATGATTTCTGCCTTGCGCAGCATCTGACGCACAATAACTTCAATGTGCTTGTCGTTGATGCGCACACCCTGCAGACGGTAAACGTCCTGCACTTCGTTGACGATGTACTGGGCCAGTGCTTCCACGCCTTTAAGACGCAGTATGTCATGCGGGCTGGGCGGACCATCGGAAACCACCTCCCCACGCTCGATGTATTCACCTTCGAATACGGTCATCTGGCGCCATTTCGGAATCAGCACTTCGTAATGTGAGCTGCCATCAATCGGGTTTACGCCATCATTGGGGGTAATAACCAGACGACGCTTGCCCTTGGTTTCCTTGCCGAAGCTGATGGTGCCTGAAATCTCCGCCAGAATGGCAGGTTCTTTCGGCTTGCGGGCTTCGAAAAGGTCGGCAACACGTGGCAAACCACCGGTAATGTCACGGGTCTTGGAGCCTTCCTGCGGGATACGGGCAATAACATCACCGATCTCAACCTTTGCACCATCCTCTACACCCACGATGGCCTTGGCCGGCAGGAAGTAGTGGGCCGGCGCATTGGAGCCAGGCAGATGTATCTGTTTGCCTTTGGCATCTTTCAGTGCAACAGCCGGACGCAGATCCTTGCCTGCAGAAGGACGCTCAGCCACATCCATGATGGAGATGCTGGACAGACCGGTAATCTCGTCTGTCTGACGCTTCACGCTCAAACCTTCATCCATGGCCTCGA
Source organism: Gammaproteobacteria bacterium (assembly GCA_030831125.1). Classification (GTDB taxonomy): domain Bacteria; phylum Pseudomonadota; class Gammaproteobacteria; order Pseudomonadales; family Pseudohongiellaceae; genus CAILUG01. Next base: position 11,943 of record JAURLQ010000004.1, on the reverse strand, counting down.
AGGAAACGATACCGCCCACTTCCGCAATAATCGGATGGGTATGTGGATCCCAGTTGGCCACAATCTGGCCAGCTTTCACATTTGAACGGTCAGAGCCATTGATAACAGCACCATAAGGCAGTTTGTAACGCTCTTTTTCACGGCCATTGGTGTCGTTCACTACCAGCTCGCCTGAACGGCTGGTTACAACCAGACGTCCGTCACTGCGCTGCACGGTTTTCATGTTGTGCAGATGGATAGTGCCTTCGGTCTTGATCTGGACGCTGTCATTGGCAGTTGCACGTGATGCTGCACCACCAATGTGGAAGGTACGCATGGTCAGCTGGGTACCAGGCTCACCGATGGACTGCGCGGCAACCACACCCACTGCCTCACCAATATTGGCAAGATGTCCACGGGCCAGGTCGCGGCCGTAACACAGACGACAGATACCGGAATCTGCAGCACAGGTGATAGGCGAGCGCACCAGCACTTCGTCAACACCGTTGGTTTCCAGGATATCCACCCATTTCTCGTCGATCATCGTGCCGGCATCAATGATGGTCTCGCCATCACTGTTGCAAACATCCTGTGCGATAACACGGCCCAGTACACGTTCGCCCAGGGCAGCGATGATGTCACCTCCCTCAATGATCGGCGTCATGGTCAGGCCTTCCTGGGTACCGCAGTCTTCTTCACGGATCACAAGATCCTGGCTGATATCGACAAGACGACGGGTCAGGTAACCGGAGTTGGCGGTTTTCAAGGCTGTGTCAGCCAGACCTTTGCGGGCACCGTGGGTTGAAATGAAGTACTGCAGTACGTTCAGACCTTCACGGAAATTCGCAGTAATCGGTGTCTCGATGATCGAGCCGTCCGGCTTGGCCATCAAACCACGCATACCGGCCAACTGACGAATCTGGGCCGGAGAACCTCGGGCACCGGAGTCGGCATAGATGTACACGGAGTTGAATGATTCCTGTACTTCATCCTCGCCATCACGGTTCTTGACGGTTTCTTTTGACAGGCCATCCATCATTGACTTGGCCACCTGGTCATTGGCGCGCGACCAGATATCGATAACCTTGTTGTACTTCTCACCCTGGGTCACAAGGCCTGAAGCAAACTGCGATTCGATTTCGGCCACTTCCGCTTCAGCCTGGTTGATGAGTTTTTTCTTGGCATCGGGAATAACAAAATCGTTTACCCCGATTGACGCGCCGGAAAGCGTGGAATAGCGATATCCCATGTACATCAACTGGTCGGCAAATATGACAGTCTCCTTGAGACCCACATTGCGGTAACACTGGTTGATAATGCCGGAGATCTGTTTCTTCGCCATTTTCAGGTTGACCAGTGAGAAAGGCAGACCATCGGGAACGATGGTAAACAGGATCACACGGCCCACTGTGGTATCAAAACGGCTGGTCTTGCTGACAAGATTGCGATCTTCGTCATAAAGCTTCTCAGTCAGACGTACCTTGACTCGGGCCTGCAGATGCACGTTGCCGGAATTGTAGGCACGCAGCACTTCACTGACACTTGAGAACATCATGCCTTCACCCTTGGCATTGATGCGTTCGCGGGTCATCCAGTACAAGCCCAGTACAACGTCCTGTGAGGGCACAATGATTGGCTCACCGGAAGCTGGTGACAGGATGTTGTTGGTAGACATCATCAGCGTTCTTGCTTCCAGCTGGGCTTCCAGTGTCAGCGGTACGTGAACAGCCATCTGGTCGCCGTCAAAGTCGGCGTTGTAGGCAGCACACACCAGCGGATGCAACTGAATGGCCTTGCCTTCAATCAGTACCGGCTCGAAAGCCTGGATACCCAGACGATGCAGTGTAGGCGCACGGTTCAGCAGGATGGGATGTTCGCGAATTACATCAGCGAGAATATCCCAGACATCAGCGGTTTCCTTTTCCACCATTTTCTTGGCAGCCTTGATCGTGGTGGCAATGCCACGCATGATCAAGCGGCCCAGAATGAAAGGCTTGAACAGCTCCAGCGCCATTTTTTTCGGCAGACCACACTGGTGCAGGCGGAGTGTCGGGCCTACCACGATAACTGAACGGCCTGAGTAGTCGACACGCTTGCCGAGCAGGTTCTGACGGAAACGTCCCTGCTTGCCCTTGATCATGTCGGCAAGTGATTTCAGCGGACGCTTGTTGGAACCGGTAATCGCACGACCACGACGACCATTGTCCAGCAGTGCATCCACAGCTTCCTGCAGCATGCGTTTTTCGTTACGCACAATGATGTCGGGCGCACTCAGATCCAGCAATCTCTTGAGGCGGTTGTTACGGTTGATCACACGACGATAAAGATCGTTCAGATCGGAAGTGGCAAAGCGTCCACCGTCAAGTGGTACAAGCGGACGCAGATCGGGTGGCAGTACCGGCAGCACATTGAGGATCATCCACTCCGGCTTGTTGCCGGAACTGATGAAACCGTCGAGCAGCTTGAGGCGCTTGGACAGTTTTTTCAGTTTGGTTTCGCTGTTGGTGTTCGGGATTTCCTCGCGCAGGGAAGCGGCTTCGGCATCAATGTCCATTTCCTTCATCAGGTCCTGGATGGCCTCGGCTCCCATCTTGGCTTCGAAATCATCGCCGAACTGCTCGAGAGCATCATAGTACTGTTCGTCGTTGAGCAGCTGGCCACGCTCAAGCGTAGTCATGCCAGGCTCGGTCACCACGAATGATTCAAAATAGAGTATGCGTTCGATATCCCGCAGGGTCATGTCCAGAATCAGGCCGATGCGCGAAGGCAGGGACTTGAGGAACCAGATATGGGCAACCGGGCTGGCAAGCTCGATGTGACCCATGCGTACACGACGCTCCTTGGTCAGGGCAACTTCCACACCGCACTTCTCGCAGATTACACCGCGATGCTTGAGACGCTTGTACTTGCCACATAGACATTCATAGTCTTTGGTAGGTCCGAAGATCTTGGCGCAGAAAAGGCCGTCGCGCTCCGGTTTGAAAGTTCGATAGTTGATGGTCTCCGGCTTTTTCACTTCGCCAAAGGACCAGGAACGGATCAGTTGGGGTGAGGCAAGTCCGATCCGGATAGAGTCAAAATCATCTGACTGCTTTTGTGCCTTCAAGTACGCATTCAAGTCTTTCATGCTGTATCTCCGCCCTGCGCTAATTCTGTTTGTATCTGGTTTAAACCTTGATCTTTGCCGTAGGGGCGCCTGTGGGCGCCCTTTCTGACATTTAAGCCGTTTCCGGAAGGGCGCCCACGGGCGCCCCTACGACAGCAACCCGATATCGTCAGTTGTCGACATCCAGTTCCATGTCTATTGCCAGAGATCTGATCTCCTTGAGGAGCACGTTGAACGACTCCGGCATATAGGCTTCCATGCGGTCATCACCATCCACAATATTCTTGTACATCTTCGTACGACCGTTAACGTCGTCCGATTTGACAGTAAGCATTTCCTGCAAGGTGTACGCTGCGCCATAGGCTTCCAGCGCCCACACTTCCATCTCTCCGAAACGCTGGCCACCGAACTGCGCCTTGCCTCCCAGCGGCTGCTGGGTAACAAGCGAGTAAGATCCGGTGGAACGCGCATGCATCTTGTCGTCAACCAGATGGTTGAGCTTGAGCATGTACATGATGCCTACCGTTACCTTGCGATCGAAAGCCTGGCCGGTACGACCGTCGTACAGGGTGACCTGTCCGTCAGTCGACATATCAGCCAGTTTCAGCATTTCCTTGATCTCGGCTTCGCTTGCACCATCGAATACCGGTGTGGCCATTGGCACACCATCAACCAGATTGCCTGCAAGTTCGAGAATTTCGCTGTCGTTGAGCTGGTCGAGTGTTTCCTTGCGACGGGCGTTACCAATACCGTTGTAGATTTTTTCCAGGAACTTGCGCATACCGGCCGCCTTTTCCTTGTCCTTGACCTGCTGGTCCCTGAGCATGACGTTGATCTTGTCACCAAGACCTTTCGCAGCAGCACCCAGATGGGTTTCAAGAATCTGGCCAACGTTCATGCGTGAAGGCACACCCAGAGGGTTCAATACGATATCTACCGGATTGCCCTTCTCGTCATACGGCATGTCTTCCACTGGCATGATCACCGAGATCACACCCTTGTTACCGTGACGACCAGCCATCTTGTCACCAGGCTGGATACGACGCTTGATGGCCAGATACACCTTGACGATTTTCAGCACACCCGGGGCCAGATTGTCGCCCTGGGTTATCTTGCGCTTCTTGTCGGCATACAGTTCATCCAGCGCAACCTTGCGTTCGGCCAGCTGGGCACCGGCTTTTTCAAGTGCTTCGCTGAGCTTGTCGTCTACAAGACGCAGCTTGAACCATTCGTCATGCTTGAGCTCGTCAAGATATTCCTCTGTAAGCTTGTCACCTTTTTTCAGTTTCGGGCCACCAGCCACTTCCTTGTTCAGCAGCGCTTTTTTCAGGCGCTGGAAGGTGGCGGTTTCAACGATACGGTATTCGTCATCGATGTCCTTGCGAACCTTGGCAAGCTGCATGGCTTCGATTTCAATCGCACGCTGGTCTTTTTCCAGACCGTCACGTGTGAACACCTGTACGTCGATTACAGTACCTTTCACGGAGCTGGGCACACGCAGTGAAGTGTCTTTCACATCAGAGGCTTTCTCACCAAAGATTGCGCGCAGCAGTTTTTCCTCAGGAGTCAGCTGGGTTTCACCTTTGGGTGTTACCTTGCCAACGAGAATGTCACCTGCATCCACTTCCGCACCGATATGCACGATACCGCTTTCGTCCAGTCTGCCCAGTGCGCTCTCACCCACGTTCGGGATGTCGGCCGTGATTTCCTCTGCACCCAGTTTGGTGTCGCGGGCAATACAGGTAAGTTCCTGGATGTGGATGGAAGTAAAACGGTCTTCCTTCACCACACGCTCGGAAATGAGGATTGAGTCCTCGAAGTTGTAGCCGTTCCAGGGCATGAACGCGATGCGCATGTTCTGGCCCAGTGCCAGCTCTCCCATATCAATGGAAGGACCGTCTGCCAGGATGTCGCCCGCGCTAACCTTGTCACCATTGCTAACCAGCGGACGCTGGCTGATACAGGTGTTCTGGTTGGAACGTGTGTATTTGATCAGGTTGTAGATATCAACACCGGCTTCACCGGTTTCTGTCTCTTCATCGCGCACACGCACGATGATACGACCGGCATCCACATAGTCGATAACACCACCACGTTTGGCCACCACACACACACCGGAGTCGGCAGCCACATTGCGTTCCATGCCGGTACCAACCAGCGGCTTTTGAGCCAACAGTGTCGGTACAGCCTGACGCTGCATGTTGGAACCCATCAGGGCACGGTTGGCATCGTCATGTTCCAGAAAAGGAATAAGTGATGCGGCAACTGATACTACCTGTTGCGGACTGACATCCATGTAATCAACCTGGTCGGCTGATGCAAGGGTGAATTCGTTCTTGTGACGAACCGATACCAGATCCTGGGTCAGCCTGTCCTTGTTGTCTCTGGGAGCAGAGGCCTGGGCGATGACGAAACCACTTTCCTCGATCGCGCTGAGATAATGGATTTCATCACCAACAACACCACCAGTTACCTTGCGCACCGGGCTTTCGAGAAAACCGTATTCATTGGTACGCGCATAAGTCGCCAGAGAGTTGATCAGACCGATGTTCGGACCTTCAGGTGTTTCAATGGGACATACACGACCATAATGGGTCGGGTGAACGTCACGCACTTCGAAACCTGCACGCTCACGTGTGAGACCACCCGGTCCCAATGCAGAAATACGGCGTTTGTGGGTAACTTCTGAAAGCGGGTTGTTCTGGTCCATGAACTGGGACAGCTGTGAGGAACCGAAAAATTCCTTGATGGCTGCTGCTACCGGCTTGGCATTGATCATGTCCTGCGGCATCAGACCTTCGCTGTCGGCCATGGACAGTCTTTCTTTCACGGCACGCTCCACTCGCACCAGTCCAACGCGGAACTGGTTTTCGGCCATTTCGCCAACGCTACGGATACGACGGTTGCCCAGATGGTCGATGTCGTCCACTGTGCCGAAACCATTGCGGATTTCAACCAGCGTCTTGATAACGTCAACGATGTCATCCCGGCTCAGAACGCCCTGACCGGTTGAGCTTTCACGCCCAAGACGACGGTTGAATTTCATGCGGCCAACTGCGGAAAGATCGTACCTTTCCAGAGAGAAGAACAGGTTACCGAACAGGTTCTCTGCAGACTCCTTGGTCGGCGGCTCGCCAGGACGCATCATTCGGTAGATTTCCACCAGTGCTTCCATCTTGTTGCTGGTAGCGTCTATGCGCAGGGTGTCGGAAATGAAGGGTCCGCAATCGAGATCGTTGGTGTAGATGGTTTCGAATTCCTTCACACCCATCTTGACCAGTTCGGCCAGCATGTCTTCAGTCATCTCTGCATTGCAGGGGAACTTGATCTCGCCGGTTTCCTTGTCGACTATGTCTTTTGCCAGCGCATCACCAACCACGAACTCGGCTGGTACATCCAGCTTGCTCAGATTGGCCTTTTCCATTTCGCGGATATGACGGGCGGTAATACGCACGCCTGCCGGTACGATAACGGTTTTCTTGTTGAGTATTTCGAAATTCAGTACCTGACCACGGAGTCTTGAAGGCACCAGCTCCACAGAGAAGTTGCCATCCTTGTCGATGAAATACTTGTTGTTGTCGTAGAACATCTCCAGGATTTCCTGGGTGCTGTAATCAAGGGCACGCAGCAGGATGGTCGCCGGCAGTTTGCGGCGACGGTCAATACGCACATAAACCATGTCCTTCGGATCGAACTCGACATCCAGCCAGGAACCACGGTAAGGAATGATGCGGGCAGAATAGAGCAGCTTGCCCGAGCTGTGGGTTTTACCCTTGTCGTGATCAAAGAATACACCGGGTGAACGATGCAGCTGGCTTACTACCACACGCTCGGTGCCGTTGATAACAAAGGTGCCGCTGTCGGTCATGAGCGGGATCTCGCCCATGTAGACTTCCTGTTCCTTGATGTCTTTTATGACTTTGGCAGTGGATTCTTTTTCATAGATGATCAGGCGCACTTTCACACGCAGTGAAACCGCGTAGGTTGCACCACGCAGGATACATTCGCTTACATCGAACTCGGGTTTGCCGAGACGGTAGGCTACGTATTCAAGCAAGGCTTTGCCTGAATAGCTGACTATCGGGAAGATCGACTTGAAGGCTGCATTCAGACCTACGTCCAGCCGCTCTTCGGGCATGACGTCAGCCTGGGTAAACTGTTTGTAAGAATCTATCTGGATAGCCAGAAGATATGGAATATCCATGGCACTTTGCAGTTTGCCAAAGTCCTTGCGGATACGTTTTTTCTCGGTATATGTATAAGCCATCAGCGGTTCCTAACAAGCGTGTTTCCTGATCCCGCTACCCTGAATATCCGGGGTAACACCAACATCACTTTTTTGCATGTGCCCGGGGCAATGAGGCCGGGCCGCGTAGCAGGCAAACCGGCTTATTGCCGATCTGCCTGAACGCAGGAAGGAGTCCCCTGCGGGAAGCTCCTTCCGGGTCCAACATGTAAAGCAGAACTTACTTCAGCTCAACAGTCGCGCCGGCTTCAACCAGCTTGGCCTTCATGGCTTCAGCATCAGCCTTGTTGGCGCCTTCCTTGATTGAAGAAGGAGCGCCGTCTACCAGATCCTTGGCTTCTTTCAGGCCAAGACCGGTCAGTTCACGAACTACCTTGATGACATTCACTTTCTTCTCGCCAGCAGCGGTCAGAACAACATCGAACTCATCTTTTTCTTCAACGGCAGCAGCAGCGGCAGCAGGAGCCGCAGCAACGGCAACAGCAGCAGCGGCAGAAACGCCGAATTTTTCTTCCATTGCAGAAACCAGTTCCACAACTTCCATTACGGTAAGGTTTGCAATACCTTCCAGAATATCGTCTTTGGACAGAGCCATGACTCTTATCTCCTTTGGTTGTCTGGTGCCGGAACAAGCCCTTTTTGGCTGTATTCCCAACACCACTTTCAGTTAATTTCCAGGTTACCGGAGAGGCTTTCAGCCTTTACCGGCACCAAATCTTCAAAGCGGAATCAGGCTGCTTCCTGCTTCTGGTCGCGAACTGCCGCAACACAACGGGTAACCTTGGCAGGTACTTCGTTGATGGTGCGGGCAAGTTTGGTTACCGGCGCCAGCATCACGCTCATGAGCGTGGCGATGGCCTGATCGTAGGTCGGCAGACTTGCCAACACATCAATCTGGTCAGCCGGCAGCAATTTGCCACCAACAGCAAGTGCCTTGACCTCAAACTTGTCATTCCCCTTGGCAAAATCCTTGAGCACGCGTGCAGCGGCACCTGGATCTTCTATGGAAAATGCAAGAATGGTCGGACCTTTCAGTACGGGGCCCAGGCACTCGAATTCAGTACCCGCGACAGCACGTTTTAGCAGTGTGTTTCTTACAACGCGCAAGTAAACACCGCCTTCACGTGCAGTTTTCCGTAAAGCAGTCAGGTCCGTTACAGTTACACCACGGTAATCCGCGATAACTGCAGACATTGCACTAACAGCAGCCTGGTTGACTTCGGAGACGATCTGTTGCTTGTCTTCAAGTCTTATAGCCACTTGTATAACTCCTGATTTGAATTCCGGCTGCAATGCATCCGGAAATCCAGTTTCCCCGCAACCTCGCCAAAACGCTGCTGCGGGACCATGTCTGGTGATAAGCCTTCCCTTTGCCAGAACCAGTAGGTCTGGTGGCGAGGCCGGGTTACACCATCTGCGCAGGAAATTAAGCCAGCTCTTGCTTGCCACTCGGGGCAACTGCAGCAAGGTTGGCACCTGCGGTCTTTGACGGCCCTGCCTGCTTGCCTTTCAGCAATCAAGGCAGTACCCCAAAGTCCTTTGGCTTCATCTGTACAGATGAAGCCATAACTCTATGAATATCTAGAAATTGAGCGCTGAATGGTCAACCAGCAATCCCGGGCCCATGGTGGAAGAAAGCACTACTTTCTGCACATAGACACCTTTGGATGTAGAAGGTTTCGCTTTTTTCAGGTCGGCCAGCAATGCTTCGAGGTTGCCCTTGATCGCATCAGAATTGAATCCGACCCTGCCAATACCGCCATGAATGATGCCATTCTTGTCGGTACGGAAACGCACCTGACCAGCCTTGGCATTGCGCACCGCACCAGCAACATCAGGCGTAACCGTGCCCACTTTAGGGTTGGGCATCAGGCCTTTGGGGCCCAGGATAGTGCCCAACTGACCGACTACGCGCATGGCGTCGGGGCTGGCAATCACGACATCAAAATCAATATTGCCGTCCTTGATGCTCTGGGCCAGGTCGTCGAATCCGACAACATCAGCACCGGCTTCCTTCGCTTTTTCAGCATTGGCGCCTTGCGCAAAAACCGCTACACGAACGGATTTGCCGGTGCCATGCGGCAGGGTGGTGGCGCCGCGAACATTCTGGTCTGATTTGCGCGGATCAACACCAAGGTTGATCGCTACATCAATGGATTCCTTGAACTTGCTGCTAGCGAGTTCGTTGAGAAGATTTACTGCATCTTCAACGGAATAGGCCTTGCCTGTATCCACTTTCTCGGCTATCAGTTTTGCTTTTTTGCTTAATTTGGCCATTACACAACCCCCTCGGTTTCGATACCCGCACTTCTTGCAGTACCTGCAAGTGTGCGAACAGCTGCATCCATATCGGCAGCAGTGAGGTCAGGCATTTTTACTTTGGCCACTTCCTCGAGCTGTTCACGGGTCAGCTTGCCGACTTTTTCAGTGTTCGGACGGGCGCTGCCACTGGCGATACCGGCTGCTTTTTTCAGCAACACACCAGCTGGTGGGGTTTTGGTAATGAAGGTAAAGCTGCGATCTGCGTATACAGTGATCACAACAGGAATGGGCAGACCCGGCTCCAGACTCTGGGTCTGGGCATTGAAAGCCTTGCAGAATTCCATGATGTTCACACCGTGCTGACCGAGCGCGGGGCCCACGGGCGGGCTTGGGTTGGCCTTGCCAGCTGCAACCTGCAGCTTGATATAGGCCGTAATTTTCTTAGCCATTGTTTACTCCTTTTAGGGTCAATCGTTCTCTTGCGGGCCAGGCCCGACAGAGGAACTCCCCTGGCACAACTCGGCATCCGACAGGATGGCTTGCTGCGACTTTTGTTAAAGGTACCTAGTTCCGGTACCCACCATTTGCGGAAATCCGGGACAGGCCCGGACATCCTGCAATTCATTCCAGATCAGCCTTGCTGTCTGGATGGGCGCACTGACGCACGCCCCTACGTTAATCTTTCCAGATCAGCCTTGCCGTCTGGATGGGCGCACTGACGCACGCCCCTACCTACTATCCGGATTCAACCTGTGCTCAATGCCAGGTAGGGGTCGGCGTCAGTCGACCCATTATCCAAATCAGCCTTTTTCAACCTGGGAGAATTCGAGCTCCACCGGCGTTGAACGACCAAAGATCAGCACCGCAACACGCACGCGGTTCTTCTCGTAATTCACTTCTTCCACGGTACCGGTAAAGTCGTTGAAAGGACCATCGGTAACGCGCACCAGCTCGCCTGGTTCGTAAACTGTCTTGTGAGCCGGCTTGTCTACTGTTTCTTCCAGACGGTTCAGGATTTCATTCACTTCACGCTGGGTAATCGGCGCCGGCTTGTCAGCTGTACCACCAATGAAACCCATCACCCGCGGGGTTTCCTTGACCAGATGCCAGGTATCATCGTTGAGTACCATCTGGATCAGGACATATCCGGGGAAGAACTTGCGTTCGCTGCGGCGCTTCTGGCCACCACGCATTTCAACAACTTCTTCTGTAGGCACAAGTACATCGCCGAAAAGTTCGGGGAATGTCGACAAGCCAATACGCTCTTCCAGCGACTGCTTTACCTTGCGCTCGAAACCGGAATAGGCATGCAATACATACCAGCGCTTGCCGTCACTGCTCGCGGAACCAGCTTTGGCTTCCTGTCCTGTGCTCATGTCTGCACTGTCTGTCATATTTGTTCTGTCTATCTGTTGGCTCAATTTTTTTCAGCAATACGGGCGCACTGACGCACACCCCTACGTTAATCTTTCCAGATCAGCCTTGCCGCCTGGATGGGCGCACTGACGCACGCCCCTACAATCTTCGGTCCAGATCAATGTTGCCGTCTGGATGGGGTCGGTGTCAGTCGACCCTGTGCAGCAAACAACTAGCTGCCTATCAGCAGAGAGATCAGCCAGCTCAGGGTGGAATCAAGCCCCCACAGGATAAACGCCATAATAATGACAACCACTACTACTATAAGTGTTGTCTGGGTGGTTTCCTGCCTGGTTGGCCAGACCACCTTGCGGATCTCTGTGCGCGCTTCCAGACCCAGCTGGATAAATGCCCTGCCCCTGACTGTCTGGGCAGCAATCCATCCTGCCACCAGCGCCAGTACCAGCAAACCGATTACCCGATACAGCACGGATTCGGCAGCAAAATAGCTGTTGCCATAAACACCGCCAGCAACGAGTGCCGCTACAATTATCCACTTGACTGTATCCAGCCCGGAATTTTCAGCTTTTGTCTTGGTGTTCATATCAATCAGCTTGTCTGAATGGCAGGCCAGGAGGGAATCGAACCCCCAACCTGCGGTTTTGGAGACCGCCGCTCTGCCAATTGAGCTACTGGCCTACATTTAGTGGATAGAATTTGGAAGATAGAGGTTGGAACCCCACTGCATCTTCTGAATATCGCTCCCAAACTAGACTACTCCTGCCTCTCAGACTCTAAAATGTACCTCTAGTTTCCAACTTCTGGTTTTCTGACTTCTATCTTCTATTCCCCGAAGACGACTAAGCCGAGACCCCGCTAGAGGTCTCGGCTCGGGTCAATCAGATCAATTTTTACTCGATGATTTTGGCTACAACACCAGCACCAACGGTACGACCACCTTCGCGAATCGCAAAACGCAGGCCTTCGTCCATCG
>JAURLQ010000105.1 GCA_030831125.1 Gammaproteobacteria bacterium | reverse complement strand
CTTTCAGGCTGCGTTCCTTCAGAAACCTGGTCATGGTCATGAATCCTGCAATTGTTATCTGGGACAGAAACAGGCTGACAGGTCCATTTAGCGCAATCGGGATCAAGGCAGATCAACATTGCATGATCTATGGTATTGACTGTTCCCTCGGGAATTGTTTTTCTGCAGAATATGATATTGACTGCAGTAATCAATGGATTGCAGGTCTGCATCACATAAAAACCGTGTTACATCCGGGTTGAAGGAATCGGCAGGAGACTGTAACCAAAACAGGGGGATTCAGGCGCAGTGTCAATGTACAAATTCAAATCAGGAAAAAGACTGTCTTCACTGACAGTAGTTGTGATGAGTGGTCTTGTAACCAGTCTGTGTCTCCCAGTGTTGGCTCAGGATACTACCCGCCCGGATTTCAGTGGTGCATGGTCCACATTCAGGAACACCGATGGGCGTGCCTCCGCAATGCCGGTCGGCGAATTGAAGCTGACACCCCAGGCCACGAGGGCAAGAGCAGACTATCTGTCCGTGACAGAAGGCACGGATATCAGCCATGGCAATTCCTGTGTGGGATATGGCATGCCGGCATCGATGTTGGGTTCTGGTGGTTATCCAATGGAGATTATCCAGCGGGATGACCAGCTGTTCGTGATCTATGAGGCCTACAACGAGATCAGAAGGATATATCTGGGTGAAGAAGCCGGAGATCCTGGAAACTTTTTTCCCGAACGCAATGGCTATTCCACTGCCCACTGGGAAGGCGACAGACTGATAGTGGATACAACGAGACTGAAAACCCAGGTTGATTCGCGATACCCACACAGCAACCAGGCTACTATCAGGGAAGTGTATTATCTGGACGAGCCCCTCGATGATGGTACCCGGGTACTTGCTGCAGAACTGACCATGACAGATCCGCTTTGGCTGGAAGCACCCTATGTGAATGTAAAACGATGGCAGGAAATGTCTGACTACCATGTCATGACATATGAGTGTACTGAGCCGCTTTGGTATGACGAAATGACAGCACTGTATGAAGAGGCGGGGCTGGAAATGATCCAGGAGTAATGCCGGCCACGACCAGCACAAATCAAGTATAACTTTCAAGTAGAGGTATTAAATGAAATTGCTTATCAATATATTGGGGATCGGGCTCTGTTCAGCATTTTTCAGCGCTGTGGCCAATGCCCATCATTCCGCAGTCCAGTTCGATTTTCGTAATACAGTCCTGGTTGAAGGCAAGGTGATAGAGGCGCGTTTTGTAAATCCCCACATGCACCTTGTGCTGCAGGTTACCGATGAAAAGGGAACGCGGGAAATCCAGTTTGAAGGGCATAGCCGGAACAACATGGCCCGACAGGGATTGAGACCGGATCTTTTTGCTGTGGGTGATAACATCACCATCAGGATAGCCCCCATGCACAACGGCGAGGATGGTGGCTATGTGACAGCAGTACGCGGTCCGGATGGCACCGAGGTAGGCAACGTCTCCGGGGCAGACTGACACAATTGCCCATGTCTGCCGGACCCGGGCTCTGTTACCATGGCCCGGTATAAGGCATTCCAGAACTCCCCATAACACAGGACAGCATGAAATGAATCGTGTAATGAATATTGCTATTGCAGTTGCATGCACCCTGGTAATGCCTGTACAGGCTGCCACTGATGATCCTGTTGTCAGGGAGCAGGTCAGTGGAAATGTATGGATGCTGAGCGGCGGTGGTTACGCCAATATTTCAGTGCTGGCTGGTGAGGGCGAAGCCCTTATGGTGGATTCCAAAAGTGCTGCAGTTGCTGACCAGATACGGGCTCATGTCCGTGAGATTTCCGGTGGAGGAGTGAAATATCTGATCAACGGTCATGAACATCCGGACCATACCGATGGCAATCAGGGTTTCGGTGAAGATGGCAGTGTGATTATTGCCCATGAAGAGGTGCTCAATGTACTTTCTGCCGGACAACGCGGTGGTCCTCCGTCACCAAAAGCTGCCCTGCCAGTTATCACAATCCCCCCTCAGGGCAACCTGACACTGCATTTTGCAGGTGAAACGGTTCACATCATTTCTGCGCCACCTGCCCACAGTGCCGGAAATATCATTGTGTTTTATGAAACAGCCAATGTCCTGCATCTTGGGGACCTTTTCGGACCTGACCGCTATCCTGTCATTGCCAGTGGAACGATTGACGGATTTATCAGTGCTGATGAGCAGGCATTGATGCTGGCCAATGAGGACACAAAAGTGATAGCCGGCGTAGGCGCACTGTCAACAGTTGGCCAGTTGCGTAATTATCTGGATATGCTGAAGTCTACCCGGGGAAGAGTAGCCGCCCTGATTGCCCAGGGTAAATCAGGGGAAGAAGTACTGGCGGCAGGGGTAACAGCAGAATTTGACGCTACCTGGGGGGATCCATCCCGTTTTCTACCTGCTGTGTACAGGGATCTTTCTGCCCCTTGAATGGGGGCAATGTTCCTGACGTCCATGCGCTCCGGATTCCTTTTTCTGTCTTGCTGGTTGCTCTGCAGCACGGTGGATATGTTTGCGGCCACTGCTGACGTCACGCAGGATCAGGCTATGCAGGTTGAAGAAGAAACCAGAGAGGTGATTACGTCCTGGGCCAGTGCCTGGCAGTCCCAGCTGGATGATGTCTATCTGCTGCATTACCATCCTGAATTCTCCCCCGAAGCGGGTAACAGGGAATCCTGGGAAGCGCTGAGACGGCGCCGAATCCTGGAACCGGAAGAAATCTCGATTGGTCTCAGGGACTTCGAGTTGAGCAATTACGATGCTGCACAAGTACAGGTCAGATTCTGGTTGGTTTACACAAGACCAGGCTATGCTGACCGGACTCACAAGGAAATCACTCTCGGGAAAAATGGCCGGATTTGGCAGATTCTGAGGGAGAGAAACCTTGAGGTAATCAGGCTTCCCTGAAAAGCCCCGGGCAAATGTATGTCTGAAATCATAGAAGTTTCCGGATCTTCAAGGAAGAGTCGTCAGGAATCCTGGCTCTTTGCTTGTATGCTGATTGTGCTTGCCTGGGCGCCGTTGCCATTCGGTTCAAGCAGACCATGGGGAGCAGCACTTCTTTTCCTGCTCACGGCTGTTGTCTTGCTATGGTGGCTGTTACTGTTCATGGCAGGCAGGACCGGGATAAAGCATCAGGTCTGGCGTAAATTGCGTTTGCCGCTTGGATTGCTGCTTGTGGTCCAGCTTTGGGTGTTTTTCCAGACTCTGCCATTACCCAGATCCCTTGTTGCCATCCTTTCCCCCAAAGCAGCAGCGCTGCACTTGCCCGGAAACTGGGTGCCCATTTCACTCGACCCTGAACAGACCCGGTTCTATCTGATGCAGGGTCTTACCTACACCGCAGCTTTTTTCCTGTTTGTAGCCATCCTGAACACAAAAAAAAGGATCGGAATTATTTTGTGGACTGTCACTCTGTGTGGCACTTTTCAGGCCATTTTTGGCTCCCTGATGACCTTGAGCGGGATTGAATTCGGCTTTTTTGTTGAAAAATATACCGGAATTGGCCTGGCAACAGGGACTTTCATCAACCGGAACCACCTTGCCGGCTTTCTTGTCATGTGCCTGTCTGCAGGGATAGGGCTGATGATTTCCAGAATGGGTGTGGCTGGCAGACTTCAATCCATGCTCGGTTTCAAATCCATCCTTAGGCTCGTCTACACAGAGAAATTCCTGCTTCGCCTGATGATGGTTGTCATGGTTGTGGGGCTGGTTCTCACCAGATCAAGAATGGGCAATACGTCTTTCTTCTTCTCGCTGGCCCTGGCCTCAACAATCGCAGTCGCCGGATCACGGGCACAGGTATCCAGAACCATGCTCATATTCCTGTTTGGCAGCCTTTTCCTTGTTGATCTGCTCATCGTGGGACAGAGGTTCGGGGTGGAGCAGGTGGCAGAGCGGATCATGCAGACCTCGGCAGAGACTGAAAGCCGCGATGAAGTGTCAAGATTCAGCCTGTCATTGCTGATGGACTATCTCTGGACGGGGTCGGGGGGAGGGAGCTATTACACAATTTTTCCCCATTACAGCCAACAAGTGCTCCAGGGCGACTATTACACACATGCACACAATGATTTTGTCGAATTGGCCGCTAATCTGGGCTTGCCAGCCTTCCTGATGCTGGCCGGATTCGTTTTTCTCAGTTTCAGGAACACATTATTCATTGAAAAACAAAGAGTTGAGAGAAGTGATCTGGGCAGGGCCTTTGTTGTACATATGGCCATCTGCTGGCTTGGATTTCATAGTGTTGTGGATTTCAACATGCATATTCCTGCCAATGCGTACACTTTCGTTTCCCTTATGGCATTGGCGTGGGTGGGGGTAAAGCGCCCCGTGGCTGCCAATGGCGTTCCTGTAACCTGGACACCCCATTTCGGGATAAATTCCTGAGCATTAAATTTCCGTTAAATTTATAATTTTCGTGTCGTAACTACGTGTCTTGGTTATAATTTTTCCGTGCACACCAACTGCTCGTTCATTGTGAGGCTTGGGGAAAGGGACTGTCTCCCAACCGCAAGAAGACTGCTTTCGGTAATTCGTAGCGGTCTTTTTGTGCTGGCTTGTGTCCCTGCATCAGGGCAGTCACAGGAAGCTGGGTCTGAAAATGACAACGGTCTGAATTTCAGTGTACGTAACGAAATCAGTTATGACGACAATATCCTGAATATCAGGGATGGTGTGCTGTCTTCCCGGATCTGGGAAATTGCACCTGATGCAAACTTTACCCTGACGCGAGGCAGGAAGAAGCTGGATGTCAATGCAGGCTTTATCCACAGGAATTATCTGGACAGCTCGGTAGATACCTACACCAGCAGACGTACTGCAGTATCTTACGAACAATGGATGAGTGAAGTATTCAGGGTCAGGCTGGATAGCAGTCTGGAGAATCTTTACGAGCAGCGCGGTAATGGTGTCAATGAAGGGCAGAATGCTCTAAGTTTGTCGGGACCGACGCCATTGGATATTTCGCAGCTTGCCATGGGGCTGCAACTGGGCAGGGAACAGGCAAAAATGAGGTTCAATGCCGACTTCCTGCAAAGGGATACGGATCGCCAGTCTCCCATTATCACCAACGATTCCACAGACAACAGTGAGACCATGGCCGTTCTGGCAGCCAAATACCGGCTGGGCAGACGCACCGATCTGGTGGCAGAAAAGCGTATCCGTGACTTCCATTATCCCAATTTCACCCTCAATCCTGACGGGTCTTTGTCTTCCAGGGACAGCAGGGAGGAAATTGTCATCGTCGGTATGGATGTGGCTGCTACCGGTGCAAGCGGTGGAAAAGTGCGAATCGGGAAGATTGACAGGAAATTTTCGTGGAAATCAGCCTACTGGGGTGATGAGGTTCCTGTCACGCCAGGGATCGACCAGACCAGTACAGCAGCCCAAGGCGTAATTACGCCATTTGAAGACAGTCAAGACCTGTTCTGGGAAGTAGTGGCGATATGGGATATAAAATCGTATTCTCGACTTGAATTGACCACGCAGAGCTCAACAAGGGAAGCGCTTGCCGTAGGGAGCTATATCCGAAGCAGGGATGTAACGCTAAGATGGACGCATCTGTGGTCTGAACGACTGCAAAGTATTATCGATTTCACATTCGGTGAAGATGTTTACAAGGGAACAGAACGTATCGACGACAGAACAGTCTATAATCTTCGCCTGGAATACGAGTTTGATGATTGGTTGAGAATGGGATTGGGTTTCAGGCACCAGAATATTGATTCCCCTTTTTCCATAGTCGGATATGACAAGGATATTTATTATATTTTTGCAACCTACAGTAAAGGTTATGGAGACTGAACATAACCGTCATGTTTATCCTGAATCAGCACTTCCTGTTGTCATTAACAGTAACAGATTCATGAGATTTCTCTTGTCTGTCCTTGTTGCAGTTGCTGTGGGTATCACAACCGTTGGTTCTGCAAGTGCCCAGGAACCCGGTGCCTACACACTGGCTATTGGTGATGTGATCAGTATCAATGTTTTTGATGAACCTGACCTGTCTTTCAATCGTGTGCTCATTACAGACAATGGCACTATCCCATTTCCTTTTCTCGGTGAGGTTCCTGCTACCGGCACCACAGTTTTCCAGGTTCAGCAAGCTATCATTGACGGGTTGAAACCGGATTATCTCGTTGATCCGAAAGTGACAGTAAGTATTGTCGAATACCGACCCTTTTTCATAACGGGTGAAGTCAAAACACCAGGAAGTATTCCTTTCCAGCCAGGTCTCACTCTCAGACAGGCGATTACTATGGCTGGCGGGTTGACAGAGCGCGCCTCAACCTCAAGGATGACAGTTATTTCCGGTGGTTCTGATGGTGCTTCCCGACGAATAGAAATGGATTATGAGGTAAAGCCTGGCGATACCATTACCATTGAGCAGAGCTTCTTCTGACCCCGGATGACACCGGATAACGAGTTCAACAGATCATGAACAACCCTGACAAGAGGCATGACCCGTTTTTCGAGGAAGAGGAATCCCCGTTCGACCTCCAATTGCTGTTCAGCATATTCTGGGCACGTAAATGGCCCATCATCGGCCTTTCATTGGCATCTGCCGTATTCTCGGCATTCATGACGGCATCCGAACCCTCAGTTTTTGAAGCCCAGGCCT
Organism: Gammaproteobacteria bacterium; assembly: GCA_030831125.1. Taxonomy (GTDB): domain Bacteria; phylum Pseudomonadota; class Gammaproteobacteria; order Pseudomonadales; family Pseudohongiellaceae; genus CAILUG01. The sequence goes on along the minus strand of JAURLQ010000105.1, from coordinate 38,998 downwards.
CGCTGCTTATTGAACAGGGCGAATCAAATGTGGTTTCAATCCAGGATGTGTATAACCAGGGATACAGGGGCTGGGAATACATGCAGACCCAGTTTGAACTGTTGCGTTCCCGCTCCCTCGCCGAACGCGTGGTTCGCAGGCTTCAGCTTCATACCATGGCCAAATTCCAGCCAGTACCTCCCAGTAAACCCTGGTATGACTTTGACCTCTCGGCACTCAAGCCAGCCGGATTCAACCCTGAGCCGGAACAACCATGGGTCATGCCGAGCGAGGAATCGCTGATACAGGGTCTCACTGACATGGTAGCTTCGACAGTATCTGTGACACAGCGGGGAGACAGCAATGTGGTTTCGGTCAGTTATCGGTCCGATGATCCACAACTGAGCGCGACCATCGTCAACACCTATCTGGAAGAATTCATCAGGAGTTATCTTGACGCCAATGAGGAGTCCACCCGTCAGGCTACTGACTGGCTTAACCAGAGCCTTATCACATTGAGGGAAAACCTCAGGGCTTCAGAAGACAGGTTGCAGTCTTTCAGGGATGAAGAACAGCTTATTGATCTTCAGGGTATAACCACCCTGAGTGCACAGGAAATTTCTTCACTCAATTCAACATACAATGAATCCAGGCAAAGAAGACAGGAGCTAGAGGCGACTGTCCAGGAATTGCGCAGCATGCAGGGTGCAAGCACAGAGGAATTGCTGAGTGTACCGGATGTCCTCAACCATGAAGTCATCCGCTCCCTGAATCAGAACCGGATGGAAAGCCAAAGGGCAGTCAACGAACTTTCCCAGCGCTACGGCCCCAAACATCCGAAGATGATAGATGCCATATCCCAGCTGAACAGCACACAGATGGCGCTGGAGAGTGAGATTGGCAACGTAGTCTATGGTATTGAACGTGAATACCAGGTGGCGCTCAATACTGAAACATCCAGCAAAAGACAGCTTGATGAAACCAAACTTGACCTTCAGGATCTCAATCGCAAGGAATTTGTACTGAAGGAACTGGAAAGAGAAGTAGAAACCAACAGTCAGCTCTATGATATTTTCCTGACCAGGCTCAAGGAGACCGGGGAGGCGGGCATATTTGAAGCTCCGCCTGCACGTGTAATTGACCTCGCCCAGGGAGGCTATCAGGTAGGCCCCAACATTCGCCGTTCAGCAATCATGGGATTCATTGCTGCGCTGGCGCTGACCTGTGGGCTGGCCTTTGTTCTGCATGTGCTGGACAACACCGTCAAGGACCCCTCTGAAGTTGAAGTGAAACTAAGGTCGCCTTTGCTCGGTACTGTGCCGCTGTTGAAAAAAGGCAAGGATGGCAGAATTGAGGAATACTGGGATGACACCCAGAGTGAATTTGCAGAAGCCATACGTACCATAAGAACCGGTGTTGTGCTCAGTGCACTGGATACACCAAGCAAAATTATTGTTGTGACTTCTTCGATGCCTGGCGAAGGCAAGTCAACTGTGGCCCTGAATCTGGCAGCTTCATTCGCGCAGATGGAAAGCACGCTGGTCATTGGTGCTGACATGCGTCGGCCCAGTCTGGCCCGGCGCTGTAATCTGCATGCCAGGCATCCGGGGCTTTCCGACTTCGTTTCCGGGAAGAACAAGCTGGAGGAATGTATAACCGCGTTTGGTGAAAGCGGGCTCAAAGTGATGCCGGCAGGTGCCATACCCACGAATCCGCTTGAGCTGCTCAGCTCAAACAGATTCCGTGATGCGCTGGAATTACTGAAGACCAGATTCGAAAGAATAATCATCGATTCTGCCCCTGTGGGTGTGGTAAGTGATGCGATGATGCTGGCATCCTTTGCAGATTCCCTGATCTTCCTTGTCAAAACTGACTCCACGTCCGCGACTCTGGCCCGCAAATATATCAATCAACTCATCAGGGCCAATGACCCGGTTACCGGTGTTGTTCTCAATTGCTTCGATCCTGCCAAAGCAAGCAAGTACTACGGCACATATGGCACTGCTTATACTGAAAAGTACTACAACACCACTGATACACATGGCTGATGATCGATATCCACTGCCACCTGTTGCCCGCCATCGACGACGGTGCTGTGTCACTGGACGAAGCTATCGCTCTTGCAGAAGTGGCAGTCAATGATGGAATAAAGGAATGCATCCTGACTCCGCATATCTATCCGGGTCGGTGGGACAACAATGCATTGTCAATCAATGCCGCCATGGAAAAGTTCAGGGTAGAGCTTGATAAAAAAAGCATCCCGCTGGTTCTGAATGCCGGTGGTGAGGTTCGTCTTACTGATCATATTTTCAGCCAGCTGGATGGTGGACATCTCCCGTTTCTGGGTCGCCTTGAGGGATATTCCCTGTTGCTGCTGGAGTTTCCCCACAGTCATATCATTCCTGGTTCTTCACAACTCGTGAAGTGGCTGATAGGAAAATCCATCAAACCGGTGATAGCGCATCCAGAACGTAACAAATCCATCATGAAAGATCCCGGGTTGATAGATCCATTCCTGGAAGCAGGTTGTCTTCTACAGGTAACAGCAGGCGCATTAACGGGACGATTCGGCTCCACTGCGGAAAAAGTTGCCTGGCAATTGATAGAGCAGGACAGTGTCACTTTTGTAGCCAGTGATGCCCACAATACCAGGGCAAGGCCACCGGTTCTCAGTGAAGCCTTTTCGCGTATAGAAGAGAAAATGGGCAGTGAATATGCCTGGCGCATCTTCAGGGACAACCAAAGGCAGATGCTTGATGGAAAGGAGGGCTCGGGATGAGCTTTCGTTTTTCCCCGAAAATCCTCCTGCCGGTGTTGGTTGTAGTGCCTGTCATGGTCATGCAGGCCTTTTATGCTTTCGAAGTAATGCGCTCTGACCTGATTTTTTTCAATGCACAGCGGGAAATGGTGTATTGGGGTGAAGAAGACAATACGCCCGGAAGGGAAGAAGTCCGGATGATTTCTTCAGCCATGGACCAAGCGCTTGAATTCCGAAGCCAGAACCCTGACTACCTGGCACTCAAGGCTAGATTGCAGGCATGGGAAGGCCTGTTGGCGGAAAATGGCAACAATTCTGTTTCACGCTTCAGGGATGCAGCAGAAACAATGGAAAAATCCCTGGTGGCCAGACCTGCAAACCCATACAGCTGGCTGCAGTTGGCTGAATACCTAAGCGTATTGCCTGACAGTGAAGCTACTTTCAGACAGGCAGTAAGCAAGGCCCGGGAGTTGGGTCCGGGTGATCCGTCACTGCAGCAGAGATTTGGTGAATTGTCGACAGTAATTGATCGAAGCATTATTAATAAAACTCAATGACAAACATGACTGGTGAAAAGCTGACAGAATCACAGCAGCAGATTGATGCGATGCTTTGCCGTTTGCTCAAGGGAGAATCTCTATCCTGGCCTTACGGCGATTCAAACCAGGCACAGATAGAGTTGTTTCTGGAACGTAGTTCTGTTCATGGTGTGCAAGCTTCAATCTGGACATCCTTGCAGCCAGGCAGCTGGCCGCAGGTAATAGTTGAGCAGCTTCACAAGGCCAGTCTGGAAGCGGCGAGTTGGGAACTTGCACATCGGCATGCTCTTGTTCAGGTACTTTCCGGATTCGCTGCAGAAAATATCGGATATATGCTTTTCAAGGGAACTGCCCTGGCCTATTCATTCTATGCGAATCCTGTTCTCCGCTTCCGGTGTGATACTGACATGCTGGTATCCGGATACAGCAAAACGAAAGCAGAGAAATTGCTGAAAGGACTGGGCTTTGAATGCAGTTCGCCAGCAGAGGAGCTGGTTTATTATCAACAAAGTTGGCGGCTGAATTCTTCGCATTGTGGCACGCATGCAATCGACCTGCACTGGAAACTCAATAATTCAGAAGTGTTGGCGAACCTTTTCAGCTATGAGGAACTCAGAGCAAGGGGTGATGAGGTCACCATCTGCGGGGTAAAGACCTTTGTGCCCTGCAAGGTTGATGCTGTTCTCATAGCATGCCTGCACAGCGCTGGTCATGAGGGCATACCCTATCTGGTCAATGGAAATAGTTACCTGGGAGGATCCAGGCTGGTGTGGCTATACGATCTGCACCTTCTGATCAGTCATTTTTCACTGCAGGACTGGCATGACCTGACAGAGCGTGCCGTACAAAAGGGGCTCGGCAACACATGTGCGGTGATTCTTGACCGGGTCCGTGAAAAGTTCAGTACCGTGATGTTTCTGGACGGGCTGGAAATTCTTGCAAGTGACAAGGATGGCAAAGCCACTGTATATCTGGATTCCGGTCCAATAATGAGAATGTGGCTGGACATTACTGCATGTGGAAGCTGGAAAGCTAAACTGGCATTCGTGCAACAGCTGTTTTTTCCCAGCGAAGCATATATGCGACAGAAATACGCTTCAGGGAGCCAGTGGCTGTTTGTCCTTTATATCCGCAGATCCATAGAGGGTATTTACAGACGGCTACATGCCAATTAGCCATGCAGTCAGCCGGCATGGAGTCATGCATGACGAGTCTGGTATACAAGGGGAGTTTTGAACAGGTGTTGAACAGGAAAATACAGATATCTGCAGATGCCCTTTCGCAGGAAATCGGTGGTGAAACCGTAATTCTCGATCTTGCCAGTTCTACCTATTTCGGAATAGATGAAATAGGTACCTTGATCTGGCAAATGATGAAAGCAGGCAAGTCACTGCAGGCTATTCACGCAGATATTCTCAGCCAATATGATGTGGATCCTGCCATTCTTGAAAAGGACATGCTCGGCTTTGTCGAACAATTGAAAAGTGCAGGACTGGTAAGTGTTGTCCAGAATCAGTAACTGGTATCGCAAGTGGGTCGGGTTACAGCGCTGGGAAAAGAAGCTGTTGCCCGTTCTGGTTTACAGGCTGTTGTGGACCTCATTTCTTGTCAGATGCCGTGACATTTCACATCTGTTGAAAAACACGGATGCCGGGTTCATGAATTACAGGCGCAGGGAAATGCCGCACGGCATGGAAGAATCTGAGTTATCAATTCGTTGTGAGCACCTGGTCAGTATTGCAGCCTCCCATGGTGTTGTCAGGGCCACCTGCCTGCCCCGGGCATTGGTCCTCTACAGGCTTTTGCAGGAATTTCGGGTACATTGCACTTTGCAGTTAGGCGTATCCCCGGGATCAGGACAGCCCCTGCAGGCTCATGCATGGGTCGAGTTCCGTGATTCCGCGCTGGGTGAACATCCTGCGGGTTTCAAAGCCTTTCGCGATTTGCCACTGAATCCGGCAAAGGATGACTCTGCATCGTGCAGTTCGTTGCGCAATATCGGGCACAGGTAGCGAAGTCTTGAAATACAGGCGGAAACACATCACAAATTCTGAAAATTCAACTGTCCCGGGTCCTTGAGCATGTGTGGTATTGGGGGGATACATGCCTATCACTACGCAGCTGCTCCGGTTGACAGGGCAGAATTGCTGGAGATAAGGGATTACATGCAGGCAAGAGGGCCGGACGGCTCGGGTTGCTGGATATCAGAAGACTACAAAGTGGGATTGGCGCATCGCCGACTTTCAATCATTGATCTGAGTGAACGTGCTGCACAACCCATGACCAGTGCAGATGGCAGACTGGTCATCACATTCAATGGCGAAATCTACAATTACAGGGAGCTCAGGTCAGAACTGGAAAAACTGGGCAGCAGGTTTTCGACTGATTCCGATACTGAAGTCATACTGCATATGTATGCTACTCACGGTGTGAAAATGCTGGGTATGCTCAGCGGCATGTTTGCGCTGGCAATCTGGGATGGGAACAGAAGAGCTACACTTCTGGCCAGAGATCCTTACGGTATAAAACCGCTATATATTGCCGATGATGGGTGGACCTGCAGGTTTGCCTCCCAGGTGAAGGCTCTGCTGACAAGTCGCCATGTTTCCAGAATTCCCGAGCCTGCAGGTATAGCAGGGTTCTTTCTGTTGGGTAGCGTCCCTGAACCCTATACGCTCTATCAGGAAATCCGGGCAGTACCGGCTGGTAGCTATCAATGGGTAAATAGTCTTGGGCCTGAATTGCCAATGCAGTATTTTGATATTGCAGGTATCTGGGCAGAAGCTGAATTGAACGGCCAGGCCAGTACTGCAAACCCGCAGCACATTGTCAGAGAAGCAGTGCTGGATTCAGTGCGCAGGCACCTTGTGGCGGATGTGCCTGTTGGTGCTTTTCTCTCAGCAGGCATAGATTCAGGTGCACTTGTTGGTCTGATGCGTGATGCCGGTCAGCAAAACCTGAAAACGGTAACGCTGGGCTTCAGTGAATACCGGGGTACGCCTGATGATGAAACACCACTGGCTATGGAAACTGCGCATCAATACGGCACAGAACATGAAATCAGGACAGTGGATTTTGCAGAATTCAGCAGTGATCTTCCAGCTATCCTCAGGGCTATGGACCAGCCTTCCATCGATGGCATCAATGCCTGGTTTGTAAGCAAGACAGCCAGTGAAGCCGGACTCAAAGTGGCAATCTCGGGAGTTGGTGGAGATGAACTTTTTGGTGCATATCCATCCTTCAGGTCATTGCCTCGCTGGGTAAGGATGCTCTGGTTGCCTTCCCGCGTGCCAGGATTGGGATACTTTTCGGAATTGATGATGAATGCTTTTGCGCCCCTGGTGAAGGGTATGAATCCGAAAACAAAAGGAATGCTACGCTATGGTGGTACCTATGAGGGTGCATGGTTGCTGCGCAGGGGACTGTTTCTCCCCGGTGAGCTGCCATCAGTAATGGGTCTGGAGCTGGCCGAGGCAGGATTGCAGAGACTTGCACCCATCAGGCATATAGCAAGCCAGTTCAGAGTGCAAAGAAAAATCAAAAGCCCTCATGCCAGGGTTTCAACACTCGAGTCTGCTCTGTATCTCAGGAATCAACTGCTCAGAGACACAGACTGGGCAAGCATGGCGCATTCACTCGAGGTACGGACTCCTCTTGTAGATGCTGTACTACTGAAACAACTGGCACCCCATCTGAGCGGGAGTAATACCAGCCGCAAGCAATGGTTGGCATCAGCACCTGCGGTGAGTCTGCCATCCGGCGTTGTCAGTAAATCCAAAACCGGATTTACCACTCCTGTTGGCAAATGGCAGCAACAACTTGAAGAGGGATGCATTGCAGCATCAGATTCATCCTCACCATGGGCGCGTAATTGGTCAAATGTGGTAATGAAAAGTTTCAGGGACACACAATGAAGCTGTTTGCCCTGTTGACTGATGGTTTTGGGGCTCGTGGCGGCATTGCCCAATACAACTGTGATCTTCTTCAGGCGCTTTCGCTGTCACCGGATCTGGAAAAAATCCTGGTGCTTTCCCGTCAGGGACCAAAAGTGCAAAGCGACAAACCACCCATGATGGAAGTGATTGAGCCAAAAGGCAGTCGCTGGCTTTATGCAATAACAGCATTGGGGCGATCCGGGCAGTTTGGCAAAAATGACTGGATATTTTGTGGACATATATACATGTTGCCACTGGCAGTGGCTTTGTCATTTGTTACAGGTTCAAGAGTCTGGCTGCAAATACATGGAATTGAAGCATGGAATCGGGGCAATCTGGCTGTAAATATTGCCATGAAATATGTGGCGCGGGTCACTGCAGTCAGTCGTTATACGCGGCGCAGATTTCTTGAGTGGTCATCAATAAGGCCGGAAATGGTCAAGGTAATCCCCAATACAGTTGATAAAAGATTTCTGCCTGGTGAGCCTTCCGACAGGAGAAGGTTTGCTGAAGATGATCAGAAATTGCTGCTTTCGGTTTCCCGACTCTCTTCTACAGAGCGCTACAAGGGGCAGGACCGGATGATAGAAACACTCGCCGCCCTTGAACAGGAACACTGTCGTTTTGTCTATATGATCGCCGGGGAAGGAGATGACATATCACGTTTGCAGGAACTGGTTGCCAGCCATCATCTGGAAAAATGTATCCGGTTTATAGGTTATGTCCCTGATGAAGATTTGCCGGCACTTTTCAGGACTGCAGATATTTTTGCCATGCCCAGTACGGGCGAAGGATTCGGCATTGTATTCCTCCAGGCGCTGGCATGTGGTTGTGCCGTCATTGCAGGTAATGCTGACGGCTCTACAGATCCACTTCTGGATGGCAGGGCAGGGCTGCTTGTGGCACCCGAAGACAAGGTTGAGCTGCGCAATGCATTGAAATCTGCAATGAATAATCCGATTGATGGCACATTTGCTGCGAGAATATTCAGCAGACAGCATTTTGAAGCTGCTGCTCTTGCCTTGATCAGCCAGTTCAACGGCAGAGACATGTCAGGAATGGCAGATCATGATTGATGCCAATAATGCACATACAGAACCAAGGCTCAATGGAAGAAAAATCTGCCTGGTTACATCAAGCAACATCGGTTCCAATCCGAGGTTGGTAAAGGAAGCGAATGCACTGGTTGAGAGTGGTGCCATTGTCCATGTCGTTGCCATCGAGTCATATGACAGCCAGCATCTGGCAATGCGGGATGAACACGTCAGGCAAACCGCATGCTGGACATATACAGCCGTGCAGTCGAAGGGATGGCGAGGCAGCTTCCACCGCAAGTTCTGGAAGCTGACAGGAAGACTGCTTTATTGCGCAGGAATACGAGGTCCTGCTGTGGAAAACATGTGCTTCAACCCCCTGATTCGCAGATTGGCAGACAAGGCAATAAACTGGCCAGCAGATATGTATATTGCGCATAATCTTGCTGCTTTGCCTGCGGCATGGCTGGCTTGTGGCCAACACAGGGCCAGACTGGGTTTTGACGCCGAGGATTTCCATTCCGGACAATTCGGTGAAGGTGAAAAAGGCTCACTTCTGGAGGTGCTTACAATTGCCATTGAACAGTGGTATCTGCCTTTGTGTGATCATTTGACGGCTGCATCTGCGGGTATTGCGGATGCGTATGCCAGATGCTGCCCGGTTTCCAGACCACAAGTCGTGCTGAATGTGTTTCCACTTGTTGAAGGTGCTGAATTTGAATCTCCCACTACTGGCAGTGCCCAGCCATCGGTCTATTGGTTTTCCCAGACTATCGGACCGGGACGTGGACTGGAAACCATTATTGCGGCTGCATCAATTGCAGGCACTGCACCCTTTGTATATTTGCAAGGTACTCCTGTGCCAGGGTATCTGGACAAACTGCTACAGGGAGTTAACAGCAAATTCCGGGAAACAAGAATCAGGATTCTGCCACCAGTCATGCCTGATGAAATACCTGGAGTTTGTTTGCAATTTGATGTGGGTATGGCTTCAGAAGTTTCAGCTTTCAATATCAATCGTGATATTGCCCTTTCAAACAAGATATTTACTTACATGCTGGCCGGAATGGCTATTGTGGCATCTGACACCAAGGCACAACAGGCTTTGGCTGACGAATGTGATTCGGCAATATGCATCTATCCGCAGGAAAATGTTCATGTGCTGGCTGCAATCTTGGATGAAATCTTCAGAACTCCCGGGAAACTGGCGACCTTGAGAAAAAATTCATGGGCACTGGGAAGAACCAGATACAACTGGAACCTTGAAAAGAAGGTGTTCCTGGATGCTGTTGTACGCTGTCTGCATTCTGCAGGCAGCAATAGCGCGATAAGCTGAATTCTGTCTGGATAGCCATGAGTAAAACTACTGCTATTTTTCAACTGGGAGTGCTGGCTTCGCATCCCATTCAGTATCAGGCACCTATCTTCAGGGAGTTGGCAAGACATGTAGACCTTGTTGTTCATTTTGCCCATGAACAGACTCCCCAGGGACAGGCTGAAGCAGGCTTTGGAGTGGCTTTTGACTGGGATTCAGACCTGCTGGCAGGGTATGAGCATGTTTTTCTGCAGAACATTGCTGCCAAACCCGGAACCGGACATTTTTTTGGCTGCAATACTCCCGGCATAAGAAACCATATTCTGAATGGTAATTTCAGTGCTTTCCTGGTGATGGGGTGGAATTTGCTGTCTTACTGGCAGGCAGTATCAGCCTGCCGGAAACTCGGCATTGTTGTAATGTCGAGGGGTGATTCACATCTGGAGACACCCGGGGGCAGTCTGAAGAAGCTGATCAAGAAATTCCTTTATCCATGGATGTTGAATCGCTTTGATGCTCACCTTTTTGTGGGACTGCACAACAAGGCCTATTTGTCGCATTATGGAGTTGCAGAAGAAAAACTTTTTTTCTCGCCCCACTGCATAAGTAGCGAACATTTTGCCCGCAACCATTCCAAGAATGACCAGCCACAATGCAAGATTGCCCTTGGTGAGAACCCGTCAACCGTGGTCCTGCTTTTTTGTGGCAGACTGGTTGAATTCAAAAGAGTAAATGACCTGCTGGATGCAATTGGCAGTGACGAATTGGCTGCAATGGACTTGTGCTTGTTGCTGGCAGGTGATGGCCCCTTGCGTGAAAGTCTGCAAAAACGAGTCACAGAATCGGGGCTGAAGGTCAGATTCCTGGGGTTTCGCAATCAATCACAATTGCCACAGATTTACACGGCTGCAGATCTGGTAGTGTTGCCATCCTCAGGTGAGGAAACCTGGGGCCTGGTTGTCAACGAAGCCCTTTCCTGCGGCACACCGGTGGTTGTATCGGACAAGGCAGGGTCTTCAGCAGACATGGTCGTGGCAAATGAAACGGGCATGATCTACAGCTGTGGAAACATTCCTGCACTTGTACAGGCTATCGTAGCTGCCTTGAAGATTGAACAGGGTTCTGCAGCCATTGCGGCCAGGAACAGGATTTACTCGGTCAGCAATGCCGCTGTCGGCATAATCAGTGCTGCGGAAAAAATCCTTGAGCGAAAAAAGCATGAGTGAGGCAGTGTCGATATCAGTGAAGCATCATCTGGGTGCAATGTGAAAATACTCCATGTAATTCCTTCAGTGGCATTGGCTGATGGTGGCCCATCAAGAGCAATCAGGCTTATTGCAGGAGGGCTTGTTGCCAGAGGTATTGAAGTGGATGTGGTCAGCACAGATGCCGGCATGGATACCAGGAAAGGAGACAGTTGCTACGAGATTCTGGCAGATGAGTTCAGGCCGGCTCGCCTGTTGCTGTTCCCGGTCAATATCGGTTTCTACAAGATTTCCCTGCAGTTACGTGACTGGTTGCGGGCCCATGTACGTAATTATGATGCAGTACATATTCATGCACTGTTCTCATGGTCCAGTACGGTTGCAGCCAGAGCTGCCATCAAGGCTTCAGTGCCTTATATCATCCGGCCTTTGGGTACGCTTAACCGTTATGGGATCGTTCATCATCGTCCCTTGCTGAAAATGCTTTCACTGAAACTTATTGAAAGCAGATTGCTAAGCAGGGCCGCTTATGTACATTTCACTGATTCAAGTGAAGCCGATGAAGCTGCTTTACTCGAGTTGGATTACAGGGCAGCAGTAATACCCCTGGGCGTTGAAGATTTCCAGCATGAAGGCAACAATCCGATGATTGTTATGTATCCCGAACTTCAAGGAAAAAGAGTTATTCTGTTTTTGTCAAGAATTGCCGAGAAAAAGAACATTACAGGACTGCTCAAGGCATTCCGCATTGTGCAGGACAGGTTTCCGGAGACCCGTCTAGTCATTGCCGGTGACGGACAGCTTTCCCTGGTGGAAAAACTGAGGCAACTTGTCGATACTCTGGGGCTTGGCAAAACTGTTATCTGGGCAGGTTATGTGGATGGCCCTCACAAGCATGCCTTGTTTGATGGTGCGTGGATGTTTGTCCTGCCATCGTTTTCAGAAAATTTCGGCATTTCAGTGGCAGAAGCATTGAGTGCAGGTTTGCCCTGTGTGCTGGGAGAGGGAGTAGCCTTGTCGCGATCAGTAGCCGAATCCGGAGCAGGTATAAGTGTGGATACTTCTGCTGAATCAATTGCAGCAGGGATAGATAAAATTCTGCAGAATGATTCACTTCATGCTTCAATGGAGCACAATGCCCTGACGCTTGCACAACGTGAATATTCCATACCGGCCATGTCGGCAGCGCTGCAGGACTTGTATGTCGAATCAATAAAAGGGAAATCTTCTCTCTGAGTTACCGGACATGCTTATGAATACCAATGAGCTCAATTTTGTGGAAAAGTCGTGACATACATTTTGGGAATTAATGCCTTTCATGGTGATTCGGCGGCCTGTCTTGTTCGTAATGGTGAGTTGGTAGCTGCAGCCGAAGAGGAAAGATTCAGGAGAATCAAGCACTGGGCCGGATTCCCTTCCGAAGCTGTTTCCTGGTGCCTGCAAGAGGCTGGAATATCACTCGCAAATCTTGATCATATAGCCATAAACCAGAATCCGCGGGCAAGTCTTGGCAGGAAGCTTCGTTACGTACTGTTTGAAAGACCGGATTTCCGACTTGTCATGGAAAGAATCGTAAACAGAAAGCAAAGGAGCAGCATTGCAGAGTTGCTGCAGATGCATTTCAGGGATGATCCTTTCAAAGGCAAAATCCACTCTGTTGAACACCATCTGGCTCATCTGTCTTCCGCCTTCCATGCGTCTCCCTTTGAAGAAGCTGCCGTAGTATCAGTGGACGGTTTCGGAGATTTTGCCAGTGCAGCCTGGGGGTATGGCAAGGGAAGCCGGATCGGGATTGAGTCACGTATCCATTTTCCGCATTCGCTGGGTATTTTCTATCAGGCACTAACCCAGTTTCTGGGATTTCCCCACTATGGAGATGAATACAAGGTCATGGGGCTGGCACCTTATGGCAAGCCGGCTTTTCTTGAAGAGATGAGACAGATAGTCAGGCTTGCTGCCAACGGTGGTTTCGAGCTTGACCTGAAGTATTTTCGTCATCACAGGGAGAGAATTGCATATGAATTTGAAGATGGTATTCCGGGTTTTGGTGAACTGTACAGTGAGGCTCTGGCTTCACTGCTCGGCCCGCCCCGCAAGTCCAACGAAGTGTTGATACAGAAACATCATGATATAGCCCGGTCTGTGCAGGCCATATATGAGGAGGCTTTTTTCCATATACTCAATGCCCTGCATGCCAAATATCCCTGTGAGGCAGTAGCGGTGGCTGGGGGCTGCGGGATGAATTCAGTCGCTAACGGGAAAATTACACTCAATACACCTTTCAGACAGGTGTATATCCAGTCAGCCGTAGGGGATGCAGGCGGTGCAATCGGCGCAGCCCTGACAGTCTGGCATCAACTGACCGATAAAAGATGCAAGCCAATGGATCATGCCTACTGGGGGCCCCAGGCAAGTCGCAAGGAAATTTCCCTGCTGCTGGAGAGCCGGGCAGGAGAACTGGCAGACCGCGGCTGTACTGTTACCCTGATCGAGGACGAGGCAAAACTCTGCAGGGATACTGCATCAGCGATTGCCAGGGGGGAAGTCATCGGCTGGTTCCAGGGCCGGATGGAATGGGGACCCAGGGCATTGGGTAATCGTTCCATTCTGGGAGATCCGCGCCGGGATGACATGAAGGACATTCTCAATCTCAAGATCAAGCGCCGGGAATCATTCAGGCCGTTTGCTCCTTCAGTTTTACGGGAGGAAGTAAAAAACTGGTTTGAACAGGATGCCGATGTACCATTCATGATGCAGGTTTTCCAGATCAGGGAAGACCAGCGCAAGCACATTCCTGCTGTCACCCATGTCGATGGTTCCGGGCGTTTGCAGACTGTGACCTCCTACAGCAATCCACGGTATTACCGCCTGATCTCGGCATTCCATGAACAGACAGGTGTGCCGATGGTATTGAATACCTCTTTCAACGAAAATGAGCCAGTTGTTTGCAGACCACAAGAGGCACTGGACTGTTTCCTTAGAACCAGCATGGACAGGTTGGTACTGGGGGAATATGTGGTGTGCAGGCGGGAGAACCCGTGAAGCGTTTGTGCTCCTGTGATCATGCAGGTTTTTGCAAAATGGTCAGGGTGGTCGCTTGAAGATCAGCATCATCACAGCAGTATATAATCGTGCTGATACCATCGCAGAAGCACTTGACTCCATTTTGGCCCAGAGCCATGAAGACATTGAACTGATTGTCATAGACGGGGCTTCATCCGATGGTACAAGTGAGCTGCTGGCATCACGCGCAGCAGAAATCGATGTACTGGTCAGTGAAAAAGACAAGGGAATCTACGACGCACTAAACAAAGGGCTTTCCCTCGCAACCGGAGATGTAGTCGCATTACTGCATGCGGATGATCTGTTTGCAGACAATAATGTGCTTGCAAGAATTGCAGCAGAGTTTTCCGGGGATGATCCTGATGGTGTCTATGGTGATCTGGTTTATGTAAAAAAAACCGATACAACGGCAATTGTCAGGTACTGGGTGGCCGGTCAGATGACAGCTTCATCCCTGGTGCAAGGCTGGATGCCACCACATCCCTGTCTGTATCTGAAGAGAGCTATTTACCAGCAATACGGTATGTTCAACTGCGCTTATGAGATTGCCGCTGATTACGATTTCATGTTGAGAGTATTGAGGTCAGGGGAACTCAAACTCACTTATCTTCCCTTTGTCATGGTAAAAATGCGGATTGGTGGTGTCAGCAACAGGAGTCTGGGCAACCTATGGAAAAAATCCAGGGAAGATCTCAGAGCCTTGAGGGAAAACAGGGTTGGTGGAATACTGACCCTCGCCAGAAAGAATTTTTCGAAACTCCCCCAGTTCTTCGGAAAACCATGATACCAGGCAGAGTAAGGAATATTTCCCTCAACTACCATGTAGTCATAATGCAGAATCAACAGCGTGTCTGATCCACATTGTTACCGTCAAGATAGCGGTTTTCAACTGTGTATCCAGTGTGGAGCTGACACTTAATCCAGGAAATCCTGGAAAAATCGTTCCGGAGAGCGGTTCGTGTATATCCAGACCTTGTCAGCTTTTGCGTTGACATCAATGTTCCTGATCCTCTATTCACCTTTTGCGGCCCGATTAGGCCTGCTGGACCGTCCGGGCGCCAGAAAGATACATGCTGGCCATATCCCCCTTATCGGCGGAGTATCCATATATTGCACCTTACTGGTCCTGTTACCTGCATTCACTACCCTGGACTCATCATTATTGTGGTATCTGTGTGCTTCTGGACTGCTGGTACTGTTCGGCGTGCTTGATGACCGGAAAAGCATCAGTATCAAGGTAAGGGTTCTGGTAGAAATCATTGCTGGTTTGATGATGGTATATGGAGCAGGCCTGTGGGTATTCGATCTGGGAAACCTGTTGGGATTCCGTGAATTCTATATGCCGCTATGGTTATCCCTGCCGTTTACCATCATAGCCGTGTTCGGTATCACCAATGCCTGGAACATGATAGACGGCATGGACGGCCTTGCAGGTATCCTGACACTCATCAGTCTGGGCAGTTACTATTTCCTGACCTATGGCTCGGGCAGTAACAGCGTATTGCCATCATTGATGTTGGGAGCAACCGCAGCATTCCTGCTGTTCAATGTGAGCAATAACAGACTGATCCCAAAAGTTTTTCTTGGGGATGCCGGTAGCAAGCTCATTGGGTTTACGCTTGTGTGGTTGCTGATAGATTGCACCCAGGGAGGGAGTCTTACCAGACAGCATCTGCCCGCTACCCTTGCGCTTTTTATCGTTGCAGTACCCCTGATCGACATGGTTGCCACAACCATTCGTCGTGGTCGCAAGGGCCTGCCACCCTTTGCGCCTGACAGAACCCATGTACATTATATTCTGGAACGCGCCGGACTCAATCAACAGGAAATACTGTTCATGGTGGGAAGTGCGGCAATTGTGGTGAATCTTTCAGGTATTTTGCTTTACCACCTGGGGGCTGCAGACTGGATTCTGTTTGCGCTGTTCTGGGGTTTCACCCTTTTTCATTTCGCTACCATCGAACATGCATGGAAGCTTAGCCGGTGGCTTCACCGTAAAATCGGGTGAACAGTGGATTTGCTGTTAGTCGAAATCCATTTCTGGTGCAGAATTTCATTTGCATCTGTCAGGCAAGTTCAATGCTGATGAAAACCGGATTCTGAAATTGTCACGGAAATACTGCCAGCTGTTTCTGGCTGCTGTTTCGAGACAGTTTACCCTCATTCCATGGAGTGTCTCTTGATTGTCCATGCACCAGGAAAGCTGTTCCAGAAGCATTTGTGGTTTGTCAGCATCAAAAACGAAACCGTTATAACCATTCCGGATCAGATCTGCTGCGCCGGCATTGCCTGATGTAATTACCGGTAATCCATTGGCCAGTGCCTCCGTAACTACCAGTCCAAAGCCATCCAGCAAGGTAGGAAACACCAGTACACTGGCTTTTTGATAGGCAAGCATCAGGTCATCACGGGATACACTGCCATGGAGGAACACATTATCGGGCAATTGGCTGACCAGAGAAGAAGGAAGTTGAAGTGATCCGAAGAGGTGCAGTTCTGCATGTATTCCAAAGGCTGCATTCTTCCACAGATCAAGGAGGATATGCGCTCCCTTGCGTACTGAAAGTGGTCCTGCGTACATGAATCTGACTTTACTGTCACCAATAAAGGGCGATACGGTGTCACTTTGATTATCTGCACAAGCCAGCGGAACAGTAATGATTCTGTTGCTGTCGAAACCTGCAGAAATGAGACTTTGTGTAGTAAATCCTGAATTGGATACCAGAATGTCTGCTAGACGGGCCTCTTCGTCCTTTCGGGCATTTCTCTGAACTGAAAGCTTCTTCATTCTTGATGAATAGTCGTTTTCAAGTTCGGGATATTTTGCAAATTCAGGTTCAACCCAGCGCTCATAACTGGAGTAATGCGGGCTCATATATACTACTGCACAAGGCAAGCCCTGTTTTTTTGCTTCCTTGATACTGGAAAGACACCCGAATTCTGTGCCAATGAAGCCGCAATACCGGTTCTGACCGAGTTTTTGTGCGCAAGTGGCGTCAAGATGCAACTCACTTTTTTCCCACAGCCAGTCCTTGAGAATTTCACTGCCGCCGGTGCTGTGCACCAGTGACCTCCAGAAATCCCAGGTCCAGTCTGATTCAACCAGAGCTGCAGGCAATACCTTGATCTTTCTTCGCAGGAGTTTCCGGTGCAGGGGAGGTGCCAGCTCCTTCACTAGCCTGCGCACAAGGCGGGCAGGAACAGAGTTGAAACTGTCCACGCCCGTGAGTGAGTACATGCCGAGCATGTCAGCCTCATGGAGCGCCAGTGCAATCTGTTGAATGTGATCGTTGTATGCAGGGGTCCCGACAAGAAAGCCCTTGTGAGTAGTTTGCGGGGACTGCTGCTTCAGTACTGATACCATTGGATGTTTTCATCAGAACAACTAGTGTTATCAATGTTCAGACATTAACATTTCCATTACCAGTATTTTCAATAAAGGAATGGTTATGGCCTCAACTGCAATTGTGACTGGCGCAAGTCAGGGAATAGGGCGTGCCTGTGCCATGGCACTCCTGGATGCAGGCTGGAACACTGTTCTGGTTAGTCGCAGCCGTGACAAACTGGAGCAGGTAATTGCTGATTCCGGTTGCAAAAATAGTGCTGCGATGGCTGCGGTCTGTGATGTCGGCGATGCTGCCGCCGTGCAATCCATGTTCGATGAGGCGACAGAGCGCTTCGGGCGAGTAGATCTGCTTTTCAACAATGCAGGTATCAGTGGGCCAGCAGGGACAATAGATGAAATCCCGCTTGATGGTTGGGAGCAAACGGTCAACATCAATCTGAAGGGAATGTTCAATTGTGCGCGGTCAGCATTCTCTGTAATGAAAGGACAGCAGCCACAGGGTGGTCGCATAATCAATAACGGTTCGATTGCTGCACATTCTCCCAGACCAAAAACCGTACCTTATACAATAACCAAGCATGCAGTTACAGGGCTTACCAAGTGCCTGTCTCTGGATGGCAGGGAATATAATATTGCCTGCAGCCAGATCGACATAGGCAATGTCAGAACAGAAATGTCCATCCCGATGACTAAAGGTATGTTGCAGGCAAATGGGGATCGTCGACCTGAACCGGTATTTGAGCTGTCGCATGTTACTGATGCATTGATGTACATGGCGGCCCTGCCGCTGGATGTCAATGTACAATTCATGACTGTGATGGCGACCGGAATGCCCTTTATAGGAAGAGGGTAGGGATAATTCAGTATCGGGGTTTACGTTTCTCATTGAAGGCCCTGATGCCTTCAATCCGGTCATTCCCTTCTATGCAGGTTTTGTAAAGTGCAATTTCCCTGTGGTAACCGGCAACCAGATCACCTGCAACTGCTTCATTCAGCGCCTGTTTTACCTGGCGAATAGCCAGAGGTGAATTATTGCCGATGCGCTTTGCTGTATCCCGTACAGTTTCTGTAATTGAATCCTGTGGCACTATGCGATTGACCAGACCCCAAGCTAGGGCTTCATCAGCCGTAAATGGTTGCGCTGTCATAGAGATTTCCTTGGCTCTTGCCAGTCCCACTGCCCGGGGTAGCCATTGTGTTCCCATTGCTCCCGGTATGAAACCCAGCCCGGGTTCCGGGAAGGCAAAACGGGCATTGGGTACACAATAGGCAAAATCACAGTTGAGCAGCAGTTCCAGTCCTCCGCCGAAAGCGGCACCATTGACGGCTGCGATCAATGGCAGTGGGCAGTCATGCATGGCTATCATCATCTGTTCCAGGACAGCATGCTGTTCCAGCCACACGGCTGTACTGATTCCGAGCCTTTCCTTGAGATCTGCTCCGGCGCAAAAGCATTTTTCTCCGCTGCCTGTGAGAATGACACTCCTGTATTGCGCATCTGCAGTCAGTGATTGCCAGATTTCCAGTAATTCCCTTGTCATCACCGTATCAATTGCATTACTGGCCTGCATTCTGTTGAGTGTAATCAGCAGAATCCCTTCATCGGGTTCTGAGAGCACAAGCGTGGAAAATGGCATTTCGTGCAGGATGTTCATGGCAGGTTGGGATGTTCCGGACAGAGACAGTTTAGCTTGCTCCCGATGGAAGGACCAGATTACTTTCAATCGTGCGTATGGACAGCAGCACATCCGAAAAGCAACCATAACATCCAGCATGACCAACCCCGGTATTCATGGTCCGTCACTTTATCAAACATTGCAGCGATGGCCGTTGGATTAACCCAGTGTGGATGCCTTGCGGGTATTTCTGTCTTCAACAGGGTTTCCATGGCACCAAGGTGATAATGGAAAGTATCCATGAAGCTGGCCTTGTCGGAACGATCGAGAATTTCCCCGGGCAGGGAAGACTTGAAGGCCTGTCTGTGCAAATAGCGATCGGTGTTGCCATGCAGCCGGATATATTCCGGTATGGCAAGTGAAAACTCGATCATCTGACGGGAGCAGTATGGTCTTCTCATTTCAATGCCTGCATTAGCAGCCTGTCTCTCCATATATTCGTAACAGTGCAGATAATGCCAGTCACGCAGCGTATTGAGTTGTGCTCTTTGTCCCGGACGTGTCACCTTTTGGGGGGCACAATCCTCATTTGCCTGTATTCTGGTGTTCAGCAATGATCGCAGTTCTTCGCAGAGCCAGGCTTTGGTATCTATGCCGTATTTGTGGTGGTCAGTCACCAGCGCTCTGAGTCGTGTCCGTACCGGGAACGGAAGCAGCGGTAGCAGTCCGTGTGTAACCAGCCAACCCAGAAACCTGGCTAATCCGCATTCCCTGTTGTCAGTTTTCAGGCATTGCAGCAGTTGCCTCCATTCACCAGCAGTCAGCATATCTGCGTAATAGGTTCTGGAACCTCCCAGCCATTCATCACCACCCCAGCCTGATAGCAGCACCCTGCATCCATCTTTGTAAGCCCTTTCCCTTACTGCAAGATTCATCATGCCATTTGGATAGCCCGGAAAATCCCGGCTTTGTCTGCCCTCTTCAAAATACCAATCAAGGGATTTTCGGGCCGGCTCGAGCGTGGTAACCGGATAGTTGAGGTAATCTGAAAGTATCCGGATCCAGACACTCTCATCTGCTTCTGGCTCTTCCGGAAACACCATGGCATAGGCGTTGATAGCCGGAGCACAAAGTTTATCTTGCTTTCTGAGCTCCAGGGATGTGGCCAGCAGTGCCGAAGAATCCAGGCCCCCACTGGCCTCAACTGCCAGAGGATATGTAGATCTGGACATTTGCCTTACGGTACGTGAAAGCAGTTCCCTGTAATGAAGCACATAATCCTGGGGATTTTTGTAACGAATAGCCTTGCTGGTATCGGGTTTCCACCAGTTGAACAAACGGGGTCCCCTGGCATCTACTATCATGGCAGTGGCCGGGGGCAGACGTTTCACAGGTGTCCAGAAAGTATCAGTACTGCTGACGAAACTGGCCGCAAGGAATTCTGCCAGCGTGGCCTCATCTGGAGGGCAGTTTTCAGCTGAATCCATCAAGGGATGGGCCAGAATGCCACTTGCAGTTGAAGCAACCAGCAAGCTGGATCCGGTCCAGCAGTAGTGCAGCGGTTTGTTGCCCACCCTGTCGCGGGCGCAGAATGTATATCCTTGAACCAAATTATGGACAAGCAGCGCAAAATCGCCCTCCAGATGCCGGAGGCAATCGCTGCCCCATACTTTCCAAGCTGCCATGACAAGTTCAGGATCAGAGGCTCCAGAGAAAAACAGGCAAGGCAGACCTCAGTTCTTCTGTATTATCAAGGCGTCCATCCATGGAAAGGACTACTGAAGCCCCTTCATTAGTCAGGGGCTGGCTCTCCTGTAGTGATCCCTTTGTAGTCAAATGAAGACAGTGGCCGATAGCCGCATCCGGGAAAATCCGGGAATGTTTCCTGTCCCGACCCCTCTGGATCATGGCTCTGAGCATCAGCTCAATATGTGCCGGACTTGCTGGAGTCTGATTGAAATTGATGATGCCTGCAATTGCGCTCATATGGGCATCCTACATGAGGGCTTTCCTGATGCCATTGAGGAAAACTGTATGCATTGGCAGGAATGGCAGATCAGATATTGCCACAATACTGATCAATACCCAGAGCAGTGTAATCAACAATCCTGTATCCATCCGGATGCGTTTGTACTGCTTCCGGCCGGAAATGTTCAACTTCCTGGGCAAGTACACCGAAATGGCTTGAATTTCCTGCCGGTTGGGCTGCAGGAATGTAATTGAAAAGATACAGCCCGAAGCCCAGAGGGTGAGTGCCGATACGGACAAGGTTTTGTTTGAGATTGATATCAGACATGGTCATGCCGCCGCCACCACCGCGACCACCCATGCCGCCACCACCACCACCGGTAGCCATGCTGAGTGGTCCGCTTTCGCCGAATGTTGAGCCAGAGCCGAGCGTGAGTTCCTTGATGGAACCGAAAATCAGTAGCCTTGGAGATTTATAAGTTTTTTTCATCAGGTAACTTTTACAGTATCCATACAATCCTGTTATGTGCACCCGGAGATGACAATATCTCCAGTGCGCATAATTACTAGTTCCATGGCTTCATTCAGCGTAGCATGCAGTGATATTTTGACCATTGCACGGCCTTCTTCAATGGCCGTGGATATCGCCTCGTCAGCATTCACGGTTTCAAAAAGGCTTTTGAATCGTGATGTTTCCAGGAGTCTGAAATTTTCCTGATCCCTGATTATTACCCATTGGGCTTCAATTTCGGGCAGAACTCCCTTGCCAGCCCTTATGGTAGTTGCATCCACAGTAAAGAAGTCTTTGCTGAGTACAGCGTTGACACTGAACCTGTTGAGAATGCGTCCCAGGGTTTTGGGGGTAAGTATGCCCTGTTGAGCAAGATTTATACGGAATATCGACTGCAGTCCGAAAATTTCACTGGCTGTCAGGTTCGCAACCACGATGATAAGCATGGCAGGCAGAATCAGCTCAGGATTATTGCTGAGCTCAAGTAAAGCCATAAGTGCTGCAAGGGGGTGGCTGCAATACTGCCCCCATCATTGCACACATGCCCAGCAGTACGTAGAAGGAGGGCGATGCGGCATGGGAGGAAAAGATCGTATTGCCAAAGTAGCCCAGTATCGCACCTGCAATGCCTCCCAGAACCAGTGATGGACCTATTACACCGCCCGGCAGTCCCAGTCCCAGCACTATCGCTGTAAGTACAAGTTTGCAGGCAAGCAGAACCAGCAGGAATTTCCAGTCGATTTCCCCACCAAGTACTGTATTTATGGTGTCATATCCTGTGCCCATCACCTAGGGTATGAATGGCGCCGAGATTGCTGTGAGTACCCCGATGAACAGGAGTCGGCGAGAAATATCAATGCTGACATAGGACATGCAATAACGCTGGATGGCAATGAAGACGGCAGCAAGAATGCCGATGATTAGCCCCATGAAAACCACCCAGGGTAATTCCCACAGGGTATTCATGCTGATGGGTGTCATTGTGAAAACTGTATTGTCACCATAAAACAGCTGGCTGATTACTGTACCGCTGACCGCAGCAATGATCACCGGGATGAATTCAGTGATACTGTACTCCATCAGGATCACTTCCATGACAAAGATAACGCCTGCAATGGGTGTGTTTAACGAAGCGGCAATAGCTGCTGCCGCTCCTGCTGCAATCAGGGTCCGGTTTGTGTTGTTTGGCTGATGTAACCTGCGTCCGAGCATACTGCCCAGTGTTGCTCCCAGATGTACTGATGGGCCTTCTCGTCCACAGGAGTGACCGCTGAGCAAGGCAATGGCAGCACCAATAAACTGCAGCAAGGCATTCTCGGGCGGTGGTGGACCCTTGAGATTCTGTGCCTTGTCAATGATATGGGTTACCCCCAGCTTGTGGCTGCCTGGGGGAAACAGCCGAAAACAGACAATCAGCAACACGCAGCCTGAAAGGGGCAGCAGTATCAGCCACAAGGTTGGTAATGCCTCGAAATGATCGAAATTGTCCGCTACACCCAGCAAGGGAAAAGGCATTTCAATCACAAAGCGGAACAGACATGCCGCCAGACCGGCCAGTATCCCGGTAACCGCTCCCAGAACTGCCAGCCTGATCCCCTGATCGGGCCGCCTGTCTGAAAATATTCGGGAAAATAAAGTCATGTCTGTCTGCTATCTGCCAATGCAAGGGGCATTGTACAGAGTGGATTTTCAGTACCGGAATTGATGAAGGAAGCAACTTGCTCTCCCGGTGACCTGTTTACCCTGTGCTATTTGCTGCCTCGCCATGGTAGCGGGTTATCACCATCCTTGTTGGTCCATTCACCGACAAAAGTGCTGAAATCGCGGGAAAATTCCATAACAGCAAAACCTTCACCGAATTTGTCTGTCCACTCCATGCTTACTGTATGGGCATCTTCAAACAGGATATTCGAGAGCGTACCCTCATAGGCTCCATTTTCTTCATCCACACGATAGGAGCCGGTAAGCCGCCCCGATGGCTGGAGTTCGAATCTGGTGACAACCGGATCCATATCGCTGCCGTTATACACTTCTCCTGTGTAAGTGCCTGGCAGGAGGGTCAACGGGTTTTCAGCTGCCATGAGCAGTGAAGCCCCCAGCAGCAGGTAAATTCCAAAGTAATGTAAACGATGCATTAAGTGTGCCTGTGCCCGATAATCTGTCAATTCAGTAATTCTAACAGCTGCTGCAAAGCGCTGTATGTCACCGATGGCATTTTCTACATGAAAAATGCAGAGGGGGAATTCGTAAACCGGATAGACGGTAAAATTTCAAGCCTCGTATCAGCAGTTGAGCGCGTTACCATCACCGAAAAATTCCAGGTGGAAATCCATGCGAACAGCAATCTGGCACCAGGTGATCATCGTATTTATTTCGGCTATACAGGGCTTGATGGTCGCCTGCATTACAATCTTGAGTTAGTGCGGATAATTATTTCGAAGTAAAGCATTGCCTTGGGTCTGTGACAGGGGCCTTCTCTTGAACCGCAGTGACTCTCAGCATGCCCATACAACCGGCATTAATCCGACTGTTCATCACAGAATTTGTGAGCTCAACCTTGCAAATCAGCTATTGCATACACAATAAGCACTGCATAGTCCACGCGTTGGCATCCGGGGACATCCGGCATGGCGGCACCAGGGGTTACCGGAAAATCCTGCTGCCTTGCGCGGGCAGGGCTGCAGGACGAGCCGGCAACAGGGGTGTAACGTCCTGACCGGCAACGTAAATGAGTAACATCGTAAATGTTGGCGTCGCTATCCAGTGTCCA
Organism: Gammaproteobacteria bacterium; assembly: GCA_030831125.1. Lineage (GTDB taxonomy): Bacteria > Pseudomonadota > Gammaproteobacteria > Pseudomonadales > Pseudohongiellaceae > CAILUG01. Next base: position 14,959 of record JAURLQ010000105.1, on the reverse strand, counting down.
TAATTGACGGCCGGCGCTGTCTGGTCGCTGGACTGTCAGGTTGGCAGCCTTTTCCCGACCGCCAGTAACCAGATAATGTCCTGGCGGCATCGGGAATTGTGGCGCCTCCATGATCAGGCCATGTTCTTCCAGCCACCAGTCGTTGTCATCGAATTGCCAACCGGCTGGCGCTTTTCCCTCATTCGACTGCAATTGGCCATATGCATCAAGCTGCACACCACGGGGACCGGGATCAAGTTGCCAGAGCCCCCATTGATCTGCATTGTTGCCACTTTGTGCTTCATCAGCGGCAAGTGCTGCGATGTATTGCACAGGTACCCGGCGAAATTGAGGCCCATCGGATTGCTGGGCCAGCAGAGAGCCTGGCAGGGAGAAAGCGGTGGCAGCCATCGCGGCGTTACCAAGCAGTTGGCGTCTGTTGAATCGGTGTTTCATATTGCTTTCCTCCGTTTACCTGTGGCTGATTATGCGACAAGTGTGGAATATCTCAAGTTGCAGTCCGGTCCGTTTGCTGTATGTGCCCTTGCGGCTACCATGGGTTAGACCGGTCCCTCCGGGTAGGGAATATTGTAATTTGCCTAAAAATTCGTGGTCGGCAGCCCTGTATTCTCGTAAAGTTGTATGCCATGGGGCCGCAGGCCAATATTCACTATTACAAGGAGAATGTCATGAAAAAATCCCTGTTGCAGGTTGGAACGGCGTTGGCACTCGGGTTGTGCTCAGCTTCCGGATATGCGCATTTTTTTCTGGACTATCCTGCATCATGGATAGAACAGGATGAGCGTGGAGACCCACAGAAAATGGGGCCCTGTGGTGGTACTCTGGCCGATGGTGGCACACGCACCGGAATCGTGACTGATCTTGAGGGTGGCGCCATGAGCAGGCTGGCCATCAATGAAACCATTTATCATCCCGGACATTACCGGGTGGCGCTGGCCCGACGTATCAACTGGCTTCCGGCAGATCCGGTAGCGGTGATGAAAGATACGGAGAACGGCCCTCGCTCTGACTATGCGCCGATTGCTGCAAACCCCCTGCCACCTGTTGTAGTCGATGGGTTATGGCAGAATCAGGAGCGACGGACCGGTCCTATTGAAACCGAATTCCGGGTACCCAATATCGACTGCGAAGGCTGCTTCCTGCAGGTAGTACAGTTCATGGAAGAGCATCCCGGATTCCGCGAAGGCGGCTTTACTTATCATCATTGTGCAGTAGTGAATATCACTGCCAATCCTGCTCTGCCAATGGATGAAGGCTGGTAGTTGTCAGGGGCCGCTTTCGGTAATCAGGGTCAGGGATTTGACAGTAAAGACCTGACCCTGTGAATCCGACAGTAAAGGCATGAATTGAAGTTCCACAATCCAGGTGTTCTGCTCCAGCGAGGCATAGTTAAGACTGCCTACGGCCAGTACAGGTATATATACGATTCTTTCTGCAACATTGTAGCTTGCATGAATGTCGCTGGGAGCTTTGTCAACAAGGCTGGCACTGACCAGTTGCAGCGTTTGGGGTAACGTTTCCACCATTCTCAACAGGGCATCATAAACTTCAGTATTCCCGCTGGTACCTGTCACATTGATGGCAGGGATGTACAGGGTCTGACTTATCGGTTCATATATCGAGACGCCCGGATGAAGCCCACTTGCTGTGCCCGTTCCGCCCAGTGCTTCCAGCTGATTTGAAAATGACGAAAGATGATTCAGTGATCCTTTGCGCAGATTGCTGTATACCCGAAGGATGGCGGCATTGGTGGTATTTACCATCGCCTCATCAAGATCATCTATGTCCGTTTCCTCAACAGTAATGCCTACCTGCAGTGCGGCAAGTTCCGACACTGATCCCGCTGCCAGTAACTGGTCATACAGCGCCTGGATCGTATCGCTGGAATATTCACCAGCAGGCCGGCCTGCTGCAGGATCTGCTATCCCGAACTGATTGAGCAGGTTCAGCACCGACTGGGTATGGCGTGATTCAGATATGGCAATGGAAGAAAATATTGAATTGTCCCACATATCATGAAGTCTTGAGTAAAGATCATAAGCCATCTTTTCCTCTTCCCGCATGAATTTCAGATCGGAAATTTCCTGCTCTGTAAGAGCAAAGGCGGACAAGGGCGCCAGACTGAGTATCAGGACCAGAAGGATATGCAATGATGCTGGTGACCAGCATCCTTTGAGGTGAGTGATTTTTGCCATCATGGGTATCTTTTTGTCTTTGCTGTCCCTTTTTAACAGTTCATGCCCGGGAGCTCTTGATCATGGTCAAGTACCGGAGCGGAAATTTCTGTAGTAAACAAAGATCAGGAATGATTCTGTGTTTGTGAAATGGAAAAAAGAAGGCCGCAGCGTTTTCGGGGGGAAGAAATTTCAGCTGCCGGTGCCACTTCCCTGGAGCATGTCGGGTCCAGATTCCAGTTTTGCGCTGTCATCAAATGCCTGCATGATACGCTGATGGCGCGCGGCGACCTGATCACGATCATCGGGATGGGTTACTACAATGAGCTGGTTGAGCTCAATGGCCCGGATGACCCAGCGCCCGAAGACCAATGGATCAGTGCCTGAGGCTGATGCTTTGGCCAACACGAAATCATCCCGGCTTTCCTTGTGTGGGCCGCCAAATTTTTCCTGCCTGTATTTCCCTGCATTGGAAAAATCGGTTTTTACCACTCCCGGACAAAGAATTGATACACCTATTCCGTAAGGTTCAAGATCCAGGCTCAGCGCCTCGCCAAATCCGACTACAGCAAATTTGGTGGTGTTATACATCCCCTGACCACGACCGGGTTTGTGGACGCGCAATCCGCTGATCGAGGCAGTCAATACCACATGGCCATCCCCTGCATTCTTCATCAGGGAGGGCAGGGTAGCCTGAATGGTGTTCACTGTGCCTTTGATGTTCACGTCAACAATCCAGTTCCAGTCTTCATTGGTGCCCTGTTCGAGCGGCCCCAGAAAGCCGGTCACTCCGGCATTGGCACAGACCACATTGATGCCACCGAATTTTCCGGTTGTCAGTGCTGCTGACGATTCCAGCGATGCGAAATCCGTAGTGTCGGCACAACAGGTCAACACTCGTGATTCGTCCAGTTGCAGCACTTCAGTAGCCTGCTCCAGTCTCTTGCTGTCCAGATCAACCAGTGCAATGTTGGCGCCACGTTCGGCAAAGGCCCTGGCCATGCCAAGACCTATGCCTCCGGCACCACCAGTAATGAAAACGGTTTTGTCAGTAAAGTCCCTGATAGTGATTCTCCGGCTTGCAGTCTTGATGATTCAGGGATTTTTCTGCATCAGTACTACCAGTTCCCTGTAGTTGCCCTGCATTTCCCAGGTGCCGGTATAACCCACAGGCAGCACCAGTGCCTGCCCGGGCGTGAATTCACTTACCGTGCCATTCGGTTCTGTAAGGATCAGTTTGCCACTCAGCACATAGACGAATTCGTCCACATCGGTGGGGCGTGTGCGGTGATTGGTTCGGGCAGGTGTTGATTCAAAAATACTCACACTCAGTTCTTTCCCTTCAAAAAGGGAAGCTACTCGCATGTTCAGTTCCCCGGCTTCCAGAATGTCGATGTAGGCATCCGGTGGAATCGCGGTAAGTCCGATTCCGGCCATCTTGTCAGGATCGAGCCGGGCTGGAGAGGAACTGTCTGCTGCAGTGGCTGTGTTGCCAGCGCAAACAAGCGGCATTGAAAGCAGTATTGGCAGAACTGTATGTGAATTTTTCATTATTGTGGTCTCCCTGGGAAGTTGGTACCTGCTCCAAGCCTAACCCTGGCGCAGGCAGACATCAATGGACTCATTGCTGTCCAGCCAGTCCCGGCATCTGCTATCTTTGGATCCGGGAAAGGAGGACTGCAACCTGTCCAGGAGAAATCATGCGCACTCTCAACATGATGCTGTTGTTTCCGCTTTTGCTGTTGGTCGCCTGTAGTAATGAAAATGCCGTTTCAACTACGCTGGGCGATGCTGCGGATACTGCGCCAACGCCCGCCCGGGCGCAGGCAGAAATTGATCTGTTTTTTGAGGAATTTACTGCCCGCTGGGTTGAAGGCAACCCCAACCAGGCTGTAGCCACCGGCTATTTCACCGGTGAAAAACAGGCTGAATTGAGCAGGCAACTTACACCCCAGACCCGCGAATACGAACTGGCACGGAACGCCCTTGCCAGGGAAGGTCTTGAAATGCTGGACACACTGGATTTCACGCTGGCCACTACAACTCAACAGCGTGCTGCAGATGTCATGAGATGGATGTTCGAAACCACCCTGGAACTGGAATCCTGGCTCGATCAGGTTTTCTATCCCCTGCAGCAAATGGATGGCGCCAATGTTTCGGTGCCCAATGCCCTGACTGTTGTCCATCCTCTGACCTCGGTGCAGGATGCCAGGAACTATATTGCCCGTCTTGAACAGGTTAATGACCGTATTGCAGAGGCAACGCAAGAATCGGCTGCCAGGGCAGAACGGGGGAGTGTGGTGCCGGACTATATTCTGCATACCACAATGGCCCAGATGCAGAAGTTCATTGATCCGGCACCATCTGCAAATCCGCTGGTAACCACGCTGGCTGAAAAATCCGCAAATATTGAAGGCCTGGATGCGGAACTGCGTGCATCCCTGATCAGTCAGGCAGAAGAAATTGTAGCCTCGGAAGTCTATCCTGCCTGGCAGGCCGCAATAGATGAACTGGAAAGACAGCTGCCACTGAGCACTCCGGATGCCGGGTTGTGGCGATTTCCGCAAGGTGCGCAAATCTATCAGCAACTGCTGAGGTATTACACGACAACCGACATGACACCGGCGGACATCCATGAAACAGGCTTGCGTGAAGTGGCCCGCATTGAAGCCGAAATGGATATGCTTTTCCGGGAACTGGGCATGAGCGAGGGAAGCATTCTTGAAAGGGTAGGCCAGTTGTATGCACGTACTGCATACACGAATGATGAAGCCGGTCATGCTGCAATGACAGCCGATATCCAGGGATGGCTTGATGATGCCCTGCAACGCTCGGCCCTGCTATTTGACAACATGCCTCAAACACCCGTCAGGGCTCAGCCTTACCCTGAGTTTCGCTGGGAAACGGCTGCTGCTTCCTACACGTCACCACCACTTGACGGGTCACGCCCCGGCGTTTTCCAGTTTCCTCTGCGGGAAAACGAGCTCATGAGCTACGACAAACGCTCATTGGTGTATCACGAAACCGTACCCGGTCATCATTTCCAGATAGCGCTCAATACAGAAAATACCGAACAACCGAAATTCATGCAGATAAGGGCCTTTGGCGGTATTTCCGCTATCACCGAGGGTTGGGCGCTCTATGCTGAAAGACTAGCAGCAGAATCGGGCTGGTATGAAGATGACATAGAAGGCCGCCTGGGGTATCTGGACTCAATGCTGTTCAGGGCACGTCGTCTTGTTGTTGATACCGGTCTTCATGCCATGGGCTGGACCCGGCAACAGGCTATTGATTACGGGATACCGCCGAGTGAAGTGGACCGCTATACAGTGCGTCCCGGTCAGGCCTGCTCCTACATGATAGGACAACTGAAAATTGTTGAACTGCGCGAGAAGTCCAGGGAAGCGCTGGGAGAAGATTTCTCCATCAGGGAATTCCACAATGTTGTGCTCAATGCAGGTCTTGTTCCGCTGACACTGCTCGAAAGTATAGTGGATGACTATATTGCTTCAGCTACGGCAGGATAGGCAGTTTACAGTGGAAAAATCCATGTCTGAAAATGCAGAAGCCGTGCTTGATACTGCACTCAAGGCCATACATGCCGGTGATGCCGGCAGTGCACGTCGTACGCTGGAAAACTACCTGGCCGGGGTTGCCGGTTCTCCATCGCACTAGCTTACGCTTGCCATAGCCTGCAGGATCCTGCACGACGTCGCAGCCATGACCAGGGCATTGGACAAGGTATTGACCATGGAACCGGGAAATCCCAATGCGCTCATCATGAAGGCAGATCTGCTTGCCGCGCAAAATGACCTGCCTGCAGCTGCAGGGTTCTACAGCTATGTGACCAGGATGGCAGAGCAGTCCCCCGGCAACAGTGAATTGAAACGCCTCTCAGACCATGCCCGGGAGGCGCTGGAAAAAGTGAATGTTGCGCTATACGGGCATCTGGACAGTTATCTGGAACAGGCGGGATACAACCCTGATACTGCGCCTGCAAGATTTACACATGCCCTGGCACTGTTGACCGGTAAAAAGCAGGTATACCATCCGCGTCCACGGGCCTTTTTTTATCCTGAACTGCCCCCCATCCAGTTTTTTGAACGACAGTCTTTTTCATGGCTTGCTGCACTTGAATCGGCCACGCCCGATATTGCCGCTGAACTGGTTGCTGCCATGGAACAACAACAGGATTTCGTGCCCTATTTGCAGAGTGATGCAAGAGTGGCCGGCAACGATGTAAAGAAGGTCAATGCCAACCAGGGCTGGAAAGCATTTTTCCTGTACAGGGATGGCCAGCCACAGGCAGAGAATATTGCCAGGTGCCCGAAGACCATGGCTGCACTTGACAAGGTTCCCTTGTTCGCCGTGCCGGACAGGGGGCCCAACATCCTGTTTTCGGTATTGCATCCCGGGGCGAAAATTGCTCCTCATACCGGGTTCATCAATACAAGGCTGATTTGTCACCTTCCTTTGCTGGTGCCACCAGAGTGCGGATTCAGGGTTGGAAACGACACCCGGGCCTGGGAACCTGGCAAGGCTTTTGTATTTGATGACACTATCAACCATGAAGCCTGGAACAACAGTGACCAGACCCGGGTGGTGCTGTTGTTCGACATCTGGCGACCGGAACTGAGTGAGCAGGAAACTGCGCTGATTACTTCCCTGTTGCAGGGTGTAGACAGTTATTCCCCGTCAAAACAGCGCTGGAATGTCTGAACGAGGAGGCGCTGCAAATTGAACTTGTACGAAAAGGCAATACTGATAAAGTAATACCCTGAAAAGTCTGGCAACTTCTCCCCTAGAGAACAGGCATCCGGCAAAGAAAAATCAGAAAACATGAAAATTGCAGGAGGGGAACATGAATAAGCTCCACACGGCAGTGCTGAAAATCTCCATGTACATGATCCTTTGTTTGCCCGTTCTGGCAAACGGAGCTCCAATGACGCCACTGGAAAGTGCCGTAAAGAACGGCGACAGGCTGCAGGCCGAGCGTCTTCTGGAAACCGGCGCAGATCCGGATGCCCCGGGCGAATTCGACACACCACCGCTGCAGTGGGCTGCCTATTACAATGATCCCCATATGGCCGGGTTGCTGCTTGAAGCCGGCGCCGACCCTGACCTGCGCAATCCCCAGACGGAAGTGACAGCACTGGCACTTGCAGTCAAAACCCTGAATCCCGCACTGGTTGAAGTCCTGCTTGATGCCGGCGCAAACCCGGACTTGCTGCTCAGTGAAGGTGAAACTGCATTGATGTGGACAGCCCGCGATGGCGTTCCCGGAATAATTGAACTGCTGCTTGAAGCGGGGGCATCAGTCGACTATCGGCACGAAGAATACGGCCATACGGCACTGATGCTGGCAGCCAATGCCGGGAATGCCACTATCGTGAAGCAATTAATCGACGCCGGTGCCGATCCCGATGCAGCAACCTACAGCATAGGAGAGGAAACCTGGGTAAGGCCCAATGGCCAGCCGGGTTATGGTTTCGGTATCGGTATCATCAGGGGCGGGACACCTGCAGATCGTGGCAGACGTGATCCACTGAAGGGTCAAATGACTGCGCTGCTCTATGCTGCACGTCACGGACATACAGAGGTTGCGAATGTGTTGCTTGATGGTGGTGCGGATATCAACAAGGCGGAAGCCAACGAGATTTTTCCACTGCTTATGGCCATATCGAACGACAACATGGCAATGGCAGAATTGCTTATTGCCAGAGGGTCGCGTATCAATGGTGCCGACTGGTATGGTCGCAGCCCGCTTTGGGAAGCTGTCAATGTGCGCAACCTCTATCTGGACAGTGAATCACTGGACAACTATGTGGATCGCGACGCCGCACTGGAAGTTGTTGAACTGTTGCTGGAAAAAGGGGCTGATGTAAACGCAAGAACTGCAGAAACACCCCCGTTCAGGAATCATTTTCTTGGCGTGGGATCCCTGGAATGGGTGGACTTCACAGGACAGACCCCGTTTCTTTCTGCTGCCTTGTCCGGTGATGTCACCGTGATGAAACTGCTGCTGGAACATGGCGCAGACCCCTTCATCAACACCTACCAGGGCACCAGTGCACTAATGGCGGCAGCGGGTATCAATTGGGTGGTATATCAAACCTACACTGAAGGCCCCGAGCAACTGCTGGAGGCTGTCAAACTCTGTTTCGAGCTGGGTATGGATGTAAACCAGGTCAATTCAATGGGGCTTGCGGCCATTCATGGTGCGGCAAACCGGGGTTCCAACGACATCATCGAGTTTCTGGTAGAGCAGGGTGCGCGTCTTGATGTTACTGATAACGAAGGGCGTACTCCTCTTGATTGGGCAAGGGGCGTGTTTCTGGCAACGCATCCCGCTGAAGCCAAACCCGAGTCGATGTTGCTGTTGACCGAGCTGCTCAAGGCCCGTGGCATGCCAGTCAGATAAGCGCTGCCCCAGGTAGTGGTCTGAACTGAATTTCTACTATTCTGCAGTTGGAGCGACTTGGCACTATTGTTTCTTCGACACGCCGTGAACCCATCCATGGGGGCTCGACTGCGGCATCCCTGCCCCAGACGGTCTCAGACCCAATAGTGCCAAGCCGCTTTCCAAACATCTGCTGGAATTCAAATCAGACCAATAAAATCAGACCGCTAATCAGGTCATTACTTGGGTCCGGGAAATCAATCAAAGAGGCTGGAAGGAAGCGAATTTTTCCAGTGACTGCCTTTGGGAAACAGCAGGATGTTGTCATAGCGCCACTGCGGATTGAAACGGTGTATCACCGGTTTCTTCGACACAAACCAGCGATTGAATTTGCGTTTGCACCATGAGAAGGGCTTGTCTGCCCAGACAGTGCGATCGTGGTTGGTGCCCAGGCCCAAGAAGTCGTAACGCGATTGCAGGAAACTGTATTCTGGTGAGCCTGCAAATCTTTCTATTGCAGAAATGTCGTTCCATTCAAGTGTAATGACAGGATTGTGCCGCTCTATTGTTTTCATCAGCCCGCGAATTACGAAATATTCATGCCCTTCAACATCTATCTTCAGCATGTCGACTTTGTCAATGCCGGTTGTCTGCAGGAATTCATCCCCGATTACTGACGAGATTTCAACAGACTTTCCGCTGGACTCCCTTTGTTCAAAGCTGGACATACCCAGGTTGTCGGCTTTCCCCAGATAGATGGTTGTGATTTCCTGTTTGTCAGAAAGGGCAAGATTGAAGGGCCTGATATTGGTCAGTGAATTGCGTTCAACGTTATGTTTCAGCAGCTTGAAAATTTCCGGAACAGGCTCGAAGGCCAGCACGGTGTCGGCACAAGTGGCAAAGGCCAGGCTGTGATTGCCGATGTTGGCTCCGATATCCAGTACAACGGGGTGATCCATTTCACCCAGCAACAACAGCAGCACAGACAGCTTGTCTTTTTCATAAAGGCCGAACTTTTCGATGTGACGGGCAATCTGGTCTCCCTTGAAAACTTCAACCTGGTGTCCGAGAGAGTTGGTAATGGTAATGGTCTGCATTATGGGCCGTGCTGATGAAACAGGATTGATCGTGAATTCGCTGTCATGGTGAATTTTGCCAGACAACTTGCAAGACTCGCATGCTGAATGCATTGAGCGAGTACGTCAATAAAGTGAACATGGCAATTACAGGTGTCGGGTACAAAGCTCCGATTGTGGATGCATTGTCCTTTGTTCATGCGTGTTTGTTCCCCGTTGGAATCACTATTGCTCCCGAAAGTTTCCCTCATCACACCGCATATTGGACACAAGCCCTGATCGCAGGGACCTGAAAAAGGAGATTGACATGAAAAGTATGATTGCCGTTTTGATGGTTGCAGCTTTACCCGGAATTTCATTTGCCAATGGCAGTGGAGATGCTGAACAGGAAAGTCTTGCCTTTACCCAAGTGTCTGCAATACCCCAGGTGTCGGTAATCGCATTGACTCCCTTGCAGGCTGAAACGCTTGCCAAAGTGCGCAGTGAATACAAGGCACGGGTATTGAGTCTGGAAGCCGAATACAAGGCTATTCTGGATACCGTATTGGTCTCAACCGAAGCTGACAAAAGCTGAACCGGATTCAATCCCCACCAACTGTGCCTGGCAACTTGTTGCCAGGCATTTTTTGCCCGTTACACCTCCCTGAAAATAATGTTGGCTTTTTTTTCTGAATAGGATTAAGCTGCCAACAGCCTGAAAGTCAGCTCAGGTAACTTTTTATACCGCTTCGATATTCCCTCCAAAGAAATTCGCTACGTTTTCAAAAGTTAAGAGCAAACCTACGGCACATGTCGGTCATGTCGATCCACGTGTAAATCAGTCCAACTGGACTATCACTTTTGTAAAAGGAAAACGTATGAGCAGAACTACTGGAACCGTTAAATGGTTCAACGAATCGAAGGGTTTCGGCTTTATTGCACAGGACAATGGTCCTGATGTATTTGCCCACTTCAAAGCCATCAAAGGCACAGGTTTCAAAACCCTGGCTGAAGGCCAGAAAGTTGAATTCACTGTAAGCCAGGGTCAGAAAGGCCTGCAGGCTGACGATATCACCCCGCTTTAATAATCCGGCAATTTTGCCGAGATAACAGACATTGCCGGCCAGGTTCAAACCTGCCGGCAATGACTTCTCTGATCCGGGTGCGCACCCTCGCCTGGTTCCTGATTACATCCAGGGTGTTCATTCAGAGAACTTCATGGAATTTTCCAACCTGGGCCTCAACCCGGCCCTGCTGCGTGCTGTAGCAGAAAGCGGTTATACAATTGCAACCCCCATCCAGACACAAGCTATTCCTGCAGTATTGCAGGGACGCGACATCATGGCTGCAGCCCAGACCGGCACAGGCAAGACTGCAGGTTTTACACTGCCCATGTTGCAGATGCTGGCCGATACTCCGGCAGCAAAAGAAAGACATATCAAGGCACTGGTACTCACGCCCACCAGAGAACTGGCTGCGCAGGTACAGGAAAGTATTGCAACCTATGGTGTGCATACAAAAGTCCGCTCAGTGGTCATATTTGGTGGAGTCAACATAGGTCCCCAGATCAAGGCATTGAAGCAGGGAACAGATATTCTTGTTGCCACGCCGGGTAGACTTCTGGATCTTTACCAGCAGAAAGCCGTTTCATTTGAATCCATACAGATGCTGGTGCTTGATGAAGCAGACCGCATGCTGGACATGGGCTTTATCCGTGACATTCGCAGGATTCTTGCGATCCTGCCGAAGAAAAGACAGAACCTGATGTTCTCGGCAACTTTTTCACCCGAGATCCGCGATCTGGCCAGAACCATCTGCCGCGATCCTCTGGAAATTGACGTGTCTCCCCGTAATTCAACGGTCAAGGCAATCAGCCAGGAAATCTACATGGTGAGCAAGGAAAACAAGCTTGGGCTACTGGCCAAGCTGTTGAGCGAAACACCTGACCAGGTACTGGTATTCAGCCGCACCAAACATGGAGCAAACAATCTGGTCAAGAAACTTGCCGGCTTCAGGCTCAATGCCGCAGCCATCCATGGCAACAAGAGCCAGGCGCAGCGGACAAAGGCACTGTCGGATTTCAAGAACGACCGAATCCAGATTCTGGTGGCAACCGACATCGCCGCTCGCGGTATAGACATAGACCAGCTTGCAATGGTCATCAACTTCGATCTGCCTCAGGTGCCTGAAGATTACGTACACCGTATCGGACGTACCGGCAGGGCAGGGGCAAGTGGTCTTGCCGTATCTCTGGTTACCGAAGATGAAACCAAACAGCTCAAACAGATACAGAGACTGATCAAGATCGAGATTCCGGTCAAACGCTTTGATGTACAGGATCTGCCCCAGGCCACTGTCAAGGAAGTGCCGGAAACAGCACAAAGACAGCAGCGTCAGGCAAGCGGTGCAAACCGTTCCAGAAGTGCCGGTAACAAGCCGCGTCGTCATCCGGAAAGTCAGGAGCAGGGCGCAAGATCAGCCCGTAAACCACAAGGCAGAAACAGCAAGCCCCGTCAGGGTAACCAGCAGACTGAAGCGAATGCTGCCGCACCGAAAAGCGGCAACAGGAGCGGTATCTGGTCATCCCTCAAACAGGGTTTCGGCCAGATGGTCAAAGGCGCAGCCTGAAACTATTGGCCTGCAACGTGGGTCAAAGAGAAACGTGACAACAAGAGTGCCGTAATGGCACAAACCAGTATCGCTGACACCAGTGGTACTGGTGTGTTGTCAAAAACAGCACTTACCACAGCAATTGCAACAGCACCTGCCACCATCTGCAGGGTTCCGCCAAGCGCAGCTGCAGTGCCTGCAATGGGCCCATGCTCTTCCAGCGACAATACCATTGCAGTTGGCAGCACCAGACCCAGGAAGGCATAAGTGGCAAACAGCATTCCGGCCAGCATGTAGAGCCCGTCAAAACCCAGCATAACCAATGTAAATAGCAGCGTTGCGCTGCTGCAGTATCCAGCCACAGCACCCTTGATAACCCCTACTGGTCCGAATCTTCTCCCCAGGTTGGCAGCGAGCTGACTGGCCGTAAAAAAACCCAGCGCATTGCCCGCAAACGCCAGGCTGTACTGGAAGCTGTTCAGCCCGTAATAGTCCATGTAAAGGAATGAACTGGTAGCCAGAAATGAAAAGAAACTGGCCATGCCCAACCCCCCTATCATGGTCAGTCCCATGTAATGGGCATCCCGAAACAGCACACCAAAGGCCTTGAACATGGCGCCGAAACTGAATGGCCTGCGGTTTTCCGGCAGCAGGGTTTCCTTGAGCGCAAAACGGGTCATCAGGAAGCCCATGATCGATGCCAGGCCTACCGCAACAAATACCGCACGCCAGCCGAAAGGCACAATGACTGCACTGCCAAGCAGCGGCGCAAACATAGGTGAGACCGCAATGATCAGCATGACTGTCGACATCAGACGGGTTGCATCGTTGCCCCGGTAACAGTCACGTATAACGGCACGGGGGATGGACATGACAGCCGAAGCACCAACGCCCTGCAAAAATCGCATACCTATGAGCCATTCGATAGTAGGGGCAAAAGCACAACCCATGGACGCGACAGCAAAAATTGAAAGCCCGAAATACAGGGGGGGCTTTCTCCCGACGACATCCGATATCGGCCCGTAAACAAGTTGGCTGACACCAAAGGAAATGAAAAAGGCCATCAGTGTAGCCTGGGAAGCAGACACCGAGGCATTGAGATCTGCAGCAAGCACCGGCAGGGCAGGCAGATACATGTCGATGGCAAAAGGACCTAGCCAGCTGAGCGAACCAAGCACCACAGCCATTTTGACAATTTCAGATTTCACAGCTTATCCGGCAGTCGTGACTCACGCGGGGTGAATCAGCAAAGAATTGAATCGGGCGGAATTATAGGGAACCGGAACCGGATTGTCAGAACTGATTCCGGTTGAGTGACCGGCTCCGGAATTTACCGGAGCCTGCACATTGCTTTTTCAGGGAATGATGGGACTTGACCGGCCTATGGCCTGAACGTCCTGGTTGACCATAAGTTCGGGGGCATAATTTGATTGCTGGCACATGAACTCGAACAGTTCCTCACCTTCGCGGAAGTTGAGTTTTACGTTGCCTTCCACCGGTGCTTCGTAAACATCTGGATCTGTCATGACAAATCGATAGCTCATGCGGTTTTTGCTTTCACGGGTGTAGTACTCGACGATATGCACATTTTCAGTGTGTGGCAGGCCCATGCGTTCAAACCAGAAATCGGTGTTGTAGCCTACTGAATCTATCACCAGGGTGTCACCCTGCCACCAGCCAATGGAGTGCCCATAGTTGGTTGGTTCAAAATCGATTGGATGGGAGCGTCCATCCATGAATATTTCCCGGTAGGTGTGTGGGCCGCCAATGTCAAAAATGAATACTCTCTTGAGTGGCTCGATTTCGAGAATTTCCACGCCATAGGGGGTGAGGAGCTGACGGATTGCACCAGATGCCTTGCAGCGGGCATGAGGCTCAAGGTCGTGGGTCTGACGGGCGTCGAACAGTCCTTTGGCCCATGGCCTGAATTTTATGTCATCGACATTGAAAGTAGGGATGCCGGTTCGGTAGTCCATCACCCAGATGCCCTTGGTCTCTCCAGGAGCCCAGCTGATCAGCACGCGACCATCTTCATTGCGCGGTGGCGGCGGTGCTTCTTCTGCTGCGTAGGCACAATGCAATGTGATTGCTGCAGTTAGGGCAGCGAGCAGTGTCTGCTTGAGTACTGCGGTTTTCTTCAGCTTGCGCATATGGTCCCCTCTGGCTGCTGAATGGCTGTTTGGGGGGAGTATATGCCGGTAGTCGGTAAATATTAAGGATGTTGTGGCTTGCTGAATGCAAATGGGACACCCTGGCCTGCCAATGGCCAAAGAGGGTACCCACTTCCACTCAAGTGGCACCCGGCCTCCCAGCGCCTATGGGACACCCGGTTTAGAGACATTTGAAAACGAGTACCACGGTGTGCCAGTTCGCTCGCTCCCGCTCCTCACCCGGCACACCCTGTCACTCTGTCAATTGCAGTTGTCGGGGTGTCTTGGACCAATTGGAAGGAAAGGGACACCCATTCCAGATTTATTTATCAGGCCGAAGCAGGGGGAGTCAGGCGAGGAGCGAGAGCGAGCGAGCTGAGCTCACCCTGATAGGCCGGGTGCCACTTGAGTGGAGGTGGGTGTTCCAGGGACCCAATGGAAATCTCGAATCGGGCAGGGGGGTCTGATAAGCTCGCTGCAGAAAACAGACAAACCACAACACAGTGGAAGAGGGGAAGGATGCGCATACTGACAAAAAGCCTGGTACTGGCAGCATTGCTGACAGGACTG
>JAURLQ010000104.1 GCA_030831125.1 Gammaproteobacteria bacterium | reverse complement strand
GAAGCAGGGGGAGTCAGGTGAGGAGCGTGAGCGAGCGAACTGGCTCACCCTGGCAGGCCGGGTGCCACTGGCCAGGGTATCGGTGTCCTTGATGATCTTGATGATCATTATTGATGACCACCTGCTTACCATTATTGGCCTCAGCTGTCCCGGGGTTTTACTCAATTGCCCAATACTGGGATAATACGCGCCCTCGACATATCCGGGAAAAAATGTGCACACCCTGATGCTCAAAGCCAAACTCCACCGCGCCTGCGTAACCCATGCAGAGCTCGACTATGAGGGATCCTGCGCCATCGACAGCAACCTGCTCGATGCAGCAGGCATTCGCGAATACGAACAGATCCAGATCTATAATCTGGGCAACGGAGAACGTTTTACCACCTATGCAATCAGGGCAGAATCCGGTTCCAGGATCATCTCCGTTAATGGTGCAGCAGCCCACAAGGCAGCTGTAGGTCACCGGATCATTATCTGCGCCTATGGCCAGTACAGTGAAGCGGAACTGCTGAATCACAAACCCAGGCTCGTCTACCTCGATGAGCACAACCATATCATCCGCACCGGACACGCTATCCCCGTTCAGGCAGCCTGAACCTGCCTTGCGGGCATCGATCATGCCGGTCAGCTTGATGTTACCGGCTTGCGATAAGCCACAAAACCCAGCAAACTCGACCCTCCCGAATGTACTGCAAAAGAGAGGGAGCTGTGTCGGAAATACATGTCCATCCCGTTAGTGAAGCACTGAAAGGCAAGACTCACCTTGATCCGGAAACCTACCGGAAACTCTATGATGAATCCGTAAATTCACCGGAAACATTCTGGCCACGCATGGCCAGTGAATTCCTCGACTGGACCTCACCCTGGACTACCCTCTTCGAGGGCGACTTCAGCAAGGGTGAGGTTGTCTGGTTCAAGAACGGCAAGCTCAATGTGTGCCACAACTGCATTGACAGACACCTGCCTGCACGGGCCAACCAGGTGGCCATTCTCTGGGAAGGGGATGAACCCGACACACAGCGCAGCATCACTTATCAGCAGCTGCATGATGAAGTCTGCAAACTGGCCAACGTACTGAAAAGTCGTGGTGTCAAAAAAGGTGACCGGGTCTGCATCTACATGCCCATGGTCCCGGAAGCTGCCTTTGCCATGCTCGCGTGTGCACGACTGGGTGCAGTGCACTCAGTGGTATTCGGCGGATTTTCTCCGGAATCACTCAAGGACCGCATACTGGACTCCGACTGCCGGACTGTCATTACTGCTGATGAAGGTGTGCGGGGTGGCAAACTAATTCCGCTCAAGGGCAACACAGATACTGCGCTGCAGAAGTGTCCGAATGTCAGCACCGTGCTTGTCATCCAGCGAACCGGCAACCCGGTAAACTGGGTTGAGGGAAGAGATCTTTGGTACCACGAAGCAACAGCCAATGAAGCCCCCCTGTGTCCCTGTGAAATCATGGACAGCGAAGACCCGCTTTTCATTCTGTATACCTCTGGCTCGACCGGCAAACCCAAAGGTGTACTGCACACCACTGCAGGATACCTGCTGCATGCGGCAATGACCCACAAGTATGTGTTTGATTACCACGAAGGTGATATCTACTGGTGTGCAGCCGATGTCGGCTGGGTGACAGGTCATACCTATATTGTGTACGGACCTTTTACCAACGGCGCTACCTCGTTGATGTTTGAAGGTGTACCGACTTATCCGGACTGTTCACGCTTCTGGCAGGTCGTGGACAAATACCAGGTCAACCAGTTCTACACCGCACCAACGGCTATCAGGGCACTGATGTCACAGGGAGACAAACCAGTCACCAGCACTTCCCGCAAATCACTGCGTATACTCGGGACTGTAGGCGAACCCATCAATCCCGAAGCTTGGGAATGGTATTACCGGGTAGTAGGTGACTCGCGCTGCCCCATCATGGATACCTGGTGGCAGACCGAAACCGGTGGCCACATGATTACACCTATACCGGGTGTGACAGATCTGAAGGCAGGATCTGCAACCCTGCCCTTTTTCGGTGTACAACTGGCACTGGTTGATGCCGAAGGCAAAATCCTGGAAGGGGCCACATCGGGCAATCTGGTCATTACTGCAAGCTGGCCGAGTCAGCTACGCTCTGTGTATGGCGATCACAAACGATGCATCGATACCTACTATTCAACCTATCCAGGTTATTACTTTACCGGCGATGGCGCACTGCGGGACGCAGATGGATACTGGTGGATAACCGGACGTGTAGATGATGTGCTCAATGTTTCTGGCCATCGTCTGGGCACTGCCGAAGTGGAAAGCGCATTGGTACTTCACCCCGCTGTAGCCGAAGCTGCTGTGGTTGGTTATCCACACAACATCAAGGGTCAGGGCATCTATGCCTATGTCAGTCTGATGGCAGGCAAAGAACCTGATGAAGCCTTGCGCAAGGATCTGCTTGCCACGGTAACAAGGGAAATTGGCCCGATCGCCAGGCCGGATGTGATCCAGTGGGCTCCGGGGCTTCCCAAGACGCGTTCGGGAAAGATCATGCGCCGTATATTGCGCAAGATTGCAGCCAACGAACTGGACAACCTGGGTGATACCACCACACTGGCCGACCCTGCAGTTGTAGACAGCCTTGTAGCCAACAGACCCGAATAACACAGGCAGGCAAAATGAAAGCTGGCTACAAATTAATGATTATTATGTTGCTTGGCGGACTGGTTGGCCTGTTTTTTATCAAGGGTCCTGAAGGTGAACCCATTCTTTAACTGAGCGACTTCAAGCCAGATGTATCAATACCTGATACACAGGCTTTGATGAATCAGGTTGATGCCATCCGTGCAAATTTTGCCGATGGTGCAGATGCCGACAGCAATACTGCCTCCGATTCATCAAGCTATTACCGCTGGCAGGATAATGAAGGCAACTGGCAATTCGGTGACCGTCCACCACCCGGGGTTAACGCAGAACTGATGACCTCGAACAATATCAGTGTGGTGCCCGCAGTGGAAATCAGGGAAAGCCCCACTGCAAGTCAGCAAACTGACAGTCGGCGGCCGGCTGAAAATCCACTGCTGCCCGGGAATGCACTGAATACACTGCGTCAGGCAGCAGACATAGAGGGGCAACTTCAGCAGAGTCTTGAGGAAAGGGAAGCTGCCCTGTGATGAGATTGCGTCGCTGAACGAAAAGACACAAGTGTCTTCCTCCCTGAGAAACTTCATTCATGAATTCTGGTTGTTCGGGCTGGAAACCCTGCGTGAGTAACTGGTCATCATCTTTCACTTCGGTTTCACGCGGTACCCTGCTCCCGTTCTTGCGCGGCTCTGATGCTACTCAGCTTTGTGCTAATCAGCGTGATCAACAGAATGAAAGTCGGCAATAATGCATCAGAGCGGGATGAGGTCACGGGCAACCGGGGCAACTGACAATAGCAGTAACGCTGCCATCAACAGATTGAATATCCGCATGTGTCGGGGCTCAGACAGCAGATGTCTGAGCGAGGCACCAAACACCAGCCAGCTGCCATTGCCGATGAAGGTGGCCAGCACATAAGTCAGTGCGATTACCAGCACCTGCAGAAACTGATTGTCATCCACACTTGTATAGGTAGCTATGGCACTGGTTGCCATCACCAGCCCTTTGGGATTTACCCATTGAAAAAGTGCAGATTGCAAAAATGAAAATGGTCTGCCTGCCTTGCCATCCAGCCTGCCCGGCACGGCCATTGCAATTTTCCATGCCAGCCAGACCAGATACAGAACACCAGAACATCTGATCACCAGATGAACAGCTGGATAAATTACAAACACGAAGCCCAGAAGGAATCCGAGGACTACCAGCATGGCCGGAAAACCCAGTACCACGCCCAGCAGATGTGGAAGACTCCGCAGCACTCCATAGTTCAATCCGGAGCTGAGTATCATTACATTGTTGGGTCCGGGCGTAATACTGGAAGTAAAAGCAAACAGTAGCAGTGCCGGATAGTATTCAATCAGGAACATGGAATGGCCGTAAGGCTACTTGACCTGGTCAGAAACATGACTGTTTTATGCAGGATCACTGCCAACAGTCAGGAAACGGGATTCATTCGTCCAGTACGCTGCGTACAGGTATCAAGAACACAGCACTTGCTCCATCGGCAAATTCCAGCGTCAGCGAAACTTCTGCTCCCGGTGCAGGCATGGTTTGCAGGTTCATCAGCATCAGGTGCAAGCCTCCTGATTGCAGCAGCAGTTCACCGTGAGGTGCAATGCTGATGCTGTCAACATGCTCCATATGCATCATGCCATCATGGGAAACTGTATTGTGCAGCATGGTCATGCCCGCAACGTCTGTTGAAGCTCCGGTGAGTTCGACTGCGCTTTCTCCGGTATTGCGTATGGTCATATAGGCCGAAGTATTCACTACCCCCGGAGGCAGGCTACGAACCCAGGCATCCTCTACAAGGATATCTGCCTTTGCGGTTACAGCCACCTGCAGAAAAACCAGCAGCGCAGTAAAAAATAATTTCATTCCGGTTACTCTAATTCAGTGAAGGCCAATCAGGGACTGCTGTCTTGTGGCACAGTTATCAGTATGCCGGGTGTGCCTCTAATATCGATATTGCCACGCAGACGGAATCCGTTCACAGCCTCCCGCATGGTCTTGTAAATCCAGCGACCTTCCTCATCGTTGCGTGCATTGATCATGAATACTGCTTCAATGTCCTGTATGTGACGTGCCACATCACCGAGCAAGGCAATAATACTGCTGTTGCGCTCCCGCAAGTCATCAGGATCCAGGGCAAAGGTGGTTACCCTGTTTTCCCTGGCCCTGGCCAGTCTTTCCCTGCCCTGAACCAGCTCCAGTGTTTCAGGCAACAACTGTGCAGCCCGTCTGAGAAAAGACTCAGCTTCATCATACTGATTCCGGACTATGGCATCATCAGACAACTGGATATAGCGCAGGGCAATATCACGGATACCTGAAACTGCAACTGTATTGCCTTCATCCACTTCCAGCACCTGCAAATACAGGTCATAGGCATTGTTGCCCGGAGGTGACATCAGTCTGTTGTCTTCATATGCCAGCCTGGCTTCATAGAGCATTTCGGCAAGAATACGCTGGCGCAGAAATCCTTCAGGCAGGACTACTTCAATATTCTCCTGCTGACTCTCCTGCTGACTCTCCTGCTCAGGTTGAACAACAGTGCCAGGATAGACAATCTGGCCACCTTCATTGCCTGCGCAGGCTGCAAGCAGCAACAAGCTTCCCCACAGCAGAAGCTGCATGCGATTGCACAGGACACATTGCATTTTCAATTCAAAGCAGACCATAAAAGGGAAGGTACTCAAGTACTTGTCCTGATTCCACCGCTCTGCCGGCAGGCACCACCAGCAACCCGTCTGCCCAGGTCAGAGAACTCATCAGGCTGGAGCCCTGATCATTGAATGGCGTTGCCACCGGAATTTCTGATTCACCTTTGCTCAATATGACTCTGAGATATTCCTGACGTGTGCCAGTTGAGGCAATGGAAAAGCCAGCCCTGGCCGGGAAGGTCCTGATATTTTTCTCAGTGGCACCCTGCATTTTCAGCAGGGCTGGTCTGACCAGCATGAGAAAAGTAACAAATACTGCCACCGGGTTTCCTGGCAACCCGAAAAATGGGCGGCCGGCTATCTGTCCGTATGAAAAGGGCTTGCCAGGCTTTATAGCCAGTTTCCAGAGAGTCAGGGAACCAAGCCGCGTTACTGCCTCGCGAACATAGTCAGCCTCACCCACTGACACTCCTCCTGTGGTAATCAGACAGTCAGCAGTATCAGCAGCTTTCTGCAAGGCAGCTTCTGTAGCTTCCAGTGTATCTTCCACAATGCCGAGCTTCAGTACATGCAAACCGAGTTTCTGCAGCAGGGCAGCCAGCATGAAACTGTTGGAATCATAGAGTTGACCAGGCGCAAGTGGGTTGCCTGGCGCCACCACTTCATCTCCGGTATTTATAATGGCAACAGTCAGTGGACGAAAAACCTCTACCCTGCTGATGCCCAATGAGGCCAGCAAACCGATATCCTGCGCCTGCAAACGATGCCCGGCTCGCAGAACCACACTACCGGCACTAAGGTCATGCCCGCGCAGACGGATGTTCTGCCCGGCAATCGGCTGCTCTAGTATGCGGATACCACCCGCAACACTTGCTACATTTTCCTGCATGACTACAGCATTGCCACCAGATGCTATGGGTGCACCTGTGAATATTCTGGCAACTGTTCCCCGGACAAGCGGACTACCAGGATGACCCGCAGCAATGGTCTGGCTGACCGGCAACACGGCAGAGTCATTATTGAGGTCTGCCGTATTGATCAGGTAACCGTCCATGGCGGAATTGTCATAGGTCGGAACATCAATAGCTGCACACTGCTCCCTGGCAAGCACCAGACCACAGGCTTCTTCAATCGGGACAAGGGTAATTTCACCCAAAGGCACAATACTGCCCAACAAGTGCTCTAGTGCTTCGCTGACTGGTGTGAGTAATTTGGACATTGCCTGTGACTGCTTTGATCAAATTCGCATTTTATCTTAATGCGCCGAGAACCTATAATCGGCACTCTTTTTCCGCAAGCAGTTTACTGTGTCCACCACTGTCCTGTTCCTGATTCCCGTAATCTGCTTTATCGGCGGATTCTTTTCCACGCTGGCCGGACTGGGCGGCGGACTCTTCACGCTCGCCTGCACTTCCCTGTTACTGCCCATATCCGTAGTTGTACCACTCAATGGCGTTCTGATACTTGCCGGGCAGATCACCCGTGTGGCCCAGTTCTACAAACATATCTGCTGGGAAATTACCCTGCCATTCATCCCCGGATCCATCATCGGCGCAACACTTGGCGCGATGATCTATTTCGCACTTCCGGAAACCTTCATCGCATTCATTCTCGGCTGTGTACTGCTCTGGTTCTGCTGGATACCCCCTTCAGCCGGGGTCAGAAAAGTGGCCGCCCTCGTACCTGCCCCCTATTTCTGGGTGGGACTTGTGCATACCTTTCTTTCAACTGTTTCCGGCGTAGGGGTACTGTTCCAGTCGATGATGGTGCACAGCAAACTGGCCAAAGAAGGTGTTGTCGCAACCATTGCGGGCACACTGTTGTTCATGGCGCTGTTCAAGTCAGCCGGCTATCTGTTTGCCGGATTCGACTACAGCCCCTGGCTGCCGGTGATAGTCCTGAGCTGGATCATGGGAATAGCTGGCACCATGCTGGGCAAGCGCTGCCTGAACATGCTGCCCGACCACTGGTTCCGGATACTGATCAGGAGTGTGGTGACCCTTTTTGCCCTGCGGCTTTTCTGGCTGGTCGGGGCGAATCTGCTGGCTTCCTGACACGCTTTTTCGGCTTCTCGCCTTTCGTCTCTGCGGCAATTTTTGCTTTCTTTTCTTCCGCTCTGCTGTTTTCACGGTCATCGAAGCCCTCTACCAGCAGCTCTGGCGCCTCCTCCGGTTGCAGGTTGTACAACTTCTGGATGAGAGCAACCAGCTCTGCGGATCGTGTGCGCTGTTTGATGCCAAAAGTTTCAAAGATGTGCTGGCAGCCCAGTACAGTGTTACCGATATAAGGAAGTTGTACTGGCAGTTTCGTGATCTGGAGCGCCGGCAGGGTCTTTTCCAGTGCAGGATCGTATCTGGAAGCCTCCTGCAGGAAATGTTCAACAAAATATTCCTGGCTAAGCGGTTGCTGGGCGCAGTAATGATAGGTACCCCAGGCATCTGCTGCACAATCAATCTGGTTGGCAATGGCCAATACAACACGGGCAAGGTCCTGGGCCGGTGTTGGACTGAAGCGCATGTTCATGACATCCAGCTTGCCCTTGTTTTTTTTACAGACCTCGATATGCCTTCTGAAAAAATCCGGGTTATCAGTACTGAAAACCCAGTCGGTACGCAGGATGACATGGGAGGCAAGTGTGTCTCTTATTGACCTTTCGGCAAACCACAGACTTTTCCCGTAACGGGAAACAGGATTGGTTTCATCTGTTTCCAGATATGGATGAGTCTTGTTGCCATCAAACACCAGACTGCCGGAGTGATGGATCAGGGGAATATTGAGCTGGCTGCATACTTCCGCCAGTGTCGACATGCCCCGGGAATTGATAATGTCACAGCGTTCTGCCTCGTGCGGATCTGACTCCATTTTCTCGGCAGTAGTATGAATGGCAGTGTGAATAACCTGGGTGGGGGACTGTTTGGTAAACAGCCTTACCACTTCCATTTTTTTCAACAGCTGGAAATCGGCCCGGCCCAGGGCACGATGTTCTATGCCCTGCTTTACCAGCAGACGAACCAGTGCCTTTCCCAACAGACTGTCGGCACCCAGCACCAGTAGCTTCACGTTTGTTTCAAAGCCTCGTTAACCAGCAATTTGTGGACTTGCCTGCTTTCCCGGGTTCAGAACGGAATATCGTCGTCAAAGCTGTCCATATCGCCAGGCGGAGGAGCAGACTGTTGGCGCGGAGCACTGCTGCGGGGGGCCTGGTTCTGGTATCCGCCACTGTCTCCGGCACCACGGCTGTCCAGCATCTGCATTTCATTGGCAATGATTTCTGTGGCATATCGTTTGACACCATCCTGCTCCCAGGAACGGGTCTGCAAACGCCCTTCCACATAGAGTTTGGAGCCTTTTTTCACATATTCAGCCACTATTTCAGCCAGACGGTTGTAAAAAGTGACCCGATGCCACTCGGTTCTTTCCTGCTGTTCTCCGGAATTCTTGTCTTTCCAGGACTCCGAGGTTGCCAGGCTGAGGTTGGTGACGGCACCACCGCTGGGCAAATAACGGGTTTCCGGGTCCTGCCCCACATTTCCCACCAGAATTACCTTGTTTATACCTCTGCTCGCCACTGTTGCCTCCGCATAGCTGTAATTTCAGTTTCAGACTCAAGTCTAGCATCAATCCCCGAAATTTCATTGTACGAAATCGGGAAGTTCCCGGGCCTGACTTGCTATACTAGCCGGCTTTCTTTTCAGGCGATGCCCTAGCAGTCTCATGGACAATATCATCCTTCGTGGTGCCCGTACGCACAATCTCAAGAACATCGATGTCACGATCCCGCGTGACAAGCTGGTAGTCATTACCGGTCTGTCGGGCTCTGGTAAATCCTCCCTGGCCTTTGACACTCTCTATGCCGAGGGGCAGCGCCGTTATGTGGAATCGTTGTCCACCTATGCCCGGCAGTTCCTTTCCATGATGGAAAAGCCCGACATCGACCAGATCAGTGGCCTTTCGCCAGCCATTTCCATAGAGCAGAAGTCCACATCACACAACCCCCGGTCAACTGTGGGCACTATCACTGAAATCTACGACTATCTCAGATTGCTCTTCGCACGTGTCGGCGATCCCTACTGCCCTGATCACAACCAGAAACTGGAAGCACAGACCGTAAGCCAGATGGTTGATCAGGTGCTTGCTATACCGGAAGGAGAAGCACTCATGCTGCTGGCTCCGGTAATCAGGGATCGCAAGGGTGAACACCTGCATGTGTTCCACGAGCTGAAGAGCAACGGTTTCATACGTGCACGCGTGGATGGCATTGTCACTGAACTCGACTACCCACCCACACTGGAAAAGAACAAAAAACATACGATCGAAGTGGTGGTTGACAGGTTCAAGGTCAGGCCCGACCTTGCACAGCGGCTTGCAGAATCCTTTGAAACCGCCTTGCAGATTGCCAATGGCATCGCCATTGTCTGCCCCCTTGAGGAAGATGCCGGCAAAGACCAGACCATGGTTTTTTCCTCGCTCTTTGCTTGCCCCCAGTGCGGGCACAGTATTGCCGAGCTGGAGCCACGGCTGTTTTCATTCAACAATCCAGCAGGTGCCTGCGAAACCTGTGATGGCCTGGGTCTTAAACAGTTTTTCGATGAAAAACGCGTGGTTCTCGACGACAGCCTTTCCCTTGCCGAGGGTGCCATCCGGGGTTGGGACCGTCGCAACATCTATTATTTCCAGTTGTTGAAATCGCTGGCGGAACATTACGGTTTTGCAATTGATGAGCCTTTTTCCTCACTGAATATCAAGCACCGCACGTTGATCCTGCATGGCACAGGAACCGAAACCGTTTCCTTCAACTTTGTGAATGAAAGAGGCGACAACATCGTCCGCAAGCATCCGTTTGAAGGCATCATCCCGAACATGGAACGGCGTTACCGCGAAACCGACTCAACCATGGTGCGCGAGGATCTTGCCAAATACCTCAGTTCCCAGCATTGCCCGTCATGTGAAGGCACACGTTTGCGTCGTGATGCCCGTCATGTCCTTATCGACAACAGGAACCTGCCCGCCATTACCAATATGACCATCGGGGGCGCAGCAGATTACTTTGCTTCACTGTCATTCACCGGCAAGAAAGCCAGTATTGCCGAAAAGATACTCAAGGAAATCCAGGACCGCCTGCGCTTTCTCAACGATGTGGGGCTTAACTATCTGACCCTTTCACGCAGTGCGGAAACCCTCTCGGGCGGGGAAGCCCAGCGTATCCGGCTTGCCAGCCAGATTGGCGCAGGTCTGGTAGGTGTCATGTACATACTCGACGAACCTTCCATAGGTTTGCATCAGCGCGACAATGATCGTCTGCTCAAGACGCTGCGGCATTTGCGGGACATCGGCAATACCGTCATTGTGGTTGAACATGATGAAGATGCCATTCTCAGCGCTGATCATGTCATCGACATTGGCCCCGGTGCAGGCGTGCACGGCGGAGAAATTGTTGCCCAGGGAACACCCGCCCAGATCATCAGAAGCAGCAAATCCCTTACCGGCCGTTTTCTTGCCGGCAAGGAATTCATTGAGGTTCCGGCAAAGCGCCACGAGGCAGACCCGAAACGGAAACTGGTACTCAGGGGAGCCAGCGGCAATAACCTGAAAAACGTGGATCTGGAAGTGCCACTGGGACTCATGACCTGTGTTACAGGCGTGTCGGGATCAGGCAAATCCACTTTGATCAACAACACGCTGTATCCGATTACGGCCACCGCACTCAATGGTGCGACCACGCTCAACCCGGCTCCCTATACCGCCATAGAGGGCCTGAAGTTCCTGGACAAGGTGGTCGATATAGACCAGAGCCCGATAGGCCGCACTCCCCGCTCTAACCCTGCCACCTACACTGGCATATTCACACCGGTGCGCGAACTGTTTTCCGGCACCCAGGAATCCCGTATGCGCGGTTATAAACCGGGCCGCTTCAGTTTCAACGTCAAGGGTGGTCGATGTGAAGCCTGCCAGGGCGACGGCGTGGTGAAAGTGGAGATGCACTTTCTGCCCGACATCTATGTCAGTTGCGATATCTGCAAGGGCAAACGCTACAACCGGGAAACCCTTGAGGTGAAGTACAAGGGCAAGAACATTCATGAAGTGCTGGAAATGACCATTGAAGATGCCCGCGAATTCTTTGATCCCGTACCCGCCATTGCGCGCAAACTGCAAACGCTCATTGATGTCGGCCTTTCCTATATCAGGCTTGGCCAGTCTGCCACTACACTTTCAGGTGGCGAAGCGCAGCGCGTGAAACTGGCGCGGGAGCTTTCCAAACGCGATACCGGCAAAACCCTGTATATACTGGATGAGCCCACAACCGGCCTGCATTTTTACGACATCAGGCAGTTGCTTGGCGTGCTGCACAAATTGCGTGACGACGGCAATACCATAGTGGTCATTGAGCACAACCTTGATGTCATCAAGACTGCAGACTGGATAGTGGATCTTGGACCGGAAGGCGGAGATGGTGGCGGACAGATCATTGCAACCGGCACACCCGAAAAGGTTGCCAGCATGAAACAGTCACATACCGGTTACTACCTGAAAAAGCTGCTGAAGAAAAAGCGATAGTATCCGGATGCCTGCGATCTCCCTTTATGATACTCCTGTTCCCTGAACATCAATCAAGTTCCGTAGTGGCAAATGACAGCGCGCCCTCCCATGTACCAACAATGAGTCGGGAATAACATGGCCGATCAATTTCTGTTCGTTTACGGCACGCTGCGCAGCGACTGTGGTGGTGCCTTCAGCGAAGTCATGCAGGGCCAGTTTTTCCTCGTGGGTAAAGCCACTACCGGAGGGCGACTATACAACCTGGGTCAATACCCCGGACTGGTATTGTCAGATGCAAATGGCGAGCAGGTTACCGGAGAACTTTACCTGCTTACCGGCTCTGCATCTGCCATGGCGCTTCTGGACCGCTATGAAGAAAGCGCGATGAGTCCGGTAAGTGGCGCTGAGTACTACAGGGACAAACGTATGGTCATGCTTGAAGATGGATCTGTAGTCCAGAGCTGGGTCTATGTGTACAACTGGCCTGTTGCAGAAGAAGACAGAATTGCAAGTGGAGACTATGCCCAATTCCTTTCAGCAGGAGAGAAGGCAGACTGACAGGAACACTACCTGTTCTTCAATCTGTGTTCCCAGCGTTTGCGTGCGAAACGTCGCATGTTGGGTATGTCATCGGTTTCATCCATGATAGCTTGCCCGAGGATGGTTTCCAGTATGTCTTCCATCGTAACCAATCCCAGCCAGGTGCCGTATTCGTCATATACCAGACCCATGTGCTGATGCTCAGACATGAGCTTTCCCAGTGCGTATTCAGCAGACATGTCGTCTGTAAAAATAATGACCGGCTTCTGCAACTGCGACACTGTTACTGTGGGGTCTGCATCAAGCACATCCGAGCGAAAGACCACACCATGCGGGTGCTCATCTTCATCCAGCACAGGATATCGGGAAAACACGGTTTCCCTGAGCTTTGCAATGATGGATTGCACCTGCTCATCCAGACGAAAATACTCACAGACAGTTGAAGGGGTCATGATGTCACGCAGTTTGACGTCATGAAGGTCGAGGATATTGGAAATAACCCGACGCTCATCTTCATCAAGTTTGTCAGTTTCCCTGCCCAGTGTAGTCAGTGCCTTGATTTCCGAACGCAGATCAATTTCAGGATGCGTGCCACCAAGCCAACCAGTCAGCACATCAGAAAGTTTGATGACAGGTTTCATGATCAGGATCATGCCCTTCAGTAGTACCGGAAGAGACGGGGCTATGCCCTGCCAGTATCTGGCACCGAGCGTTTTGGGAATGATTTCTGACAGCACCAGAACCAGCAAGGTCATAACGGCGGATGCCACAGCCAGATAGCCATCGCCGAAGACCACGCCCACCTGCGCACCAACACCAGCTGCACCAAAGGTATGGGCCACAGTGTTGAGTGTCAGGATGGCAGCAAGTGGCTGGTCAATACGTTCCTTGAGTGCTTTCAATTGCGTATACAGCAATGGTGAGCTTTCCTGCTGCCTGGCTATGTAGCTGGGCGTAAGCGAAAGCAGTGCAGCCTCAAGTATGGAACAGACAAAGGAAATC
Source organism: Gammaproteobacteria bacterium (assembly GCA_030831125.1). Lineage (GTDB taxonomy): Bacteria > Pseudomonadota > Gammaproteobacteria > Pseudomonadales > Pseudohongiellaceae > CAILUG01. The sequence continues at coordinate 19,573 of JAURLQ010000104.1, read as the reverse complement.
CCGATGGAAAACAGGACAAACGCCAGCAGCAGACCCATGAGCTAAGTTGGAAATTTCCTGGATGAGAATTGAAATTGAGACTATCACAGAGCAAATTGCAGTCTCAATGCAATCCGCTCCAGGGCAGTGTCCCGGACAGGAATTCGAAACTGCAGACTGGGGCTGGGTTGCAGTAATCCAGTCTAGACGCTTGATAATTTATTCACGAACACTGCCCTTCCAAAATTCTTCCTTGTGACTGCTATTCCCGGTCCATCACAACCAGCCCGTTCTGGATCACCATGCGAATATTCCTGAGCTCAGCAATGTCATTCCAGGGCGCCCCCTGCACCAGCAAGAGGTCAGCCAGATGCCCGGCCTCCAGAGTGCCAAGTGTATCCTCCATGCCTAGTGCCTTGGCACCATTGCGGGTTGCTGCAAGTAATACTTCCACATCAGGCATACCGGCATTTACCAACGCTTGCAGCTCCTGATGGTAACTGTCGCCATAACGCATCGCCGGGTTGTTGGTGTCTGTACCAACTCCAATGGTAACGCCGGCTTCATACAATGCCGGAATATTCAGGTAGCCCATTGGTTCCCTGCCAAGGGTAGGGACGTAAACCACTTCATTATCGACAAGAAGCCGCAGGGTCTCTGCATCCACCAGATTTCCAGCGCGCACACCATGCTCGATGGTATCGGCACCTGCCCTGATGGCGGTTTTTGTTTCATCAAGAGGTCCGACATGCACAGCAACCCACATATCATGCGCATGTGCTTCATCTACCAGCGTGCGCAGACTTTCCTCACTCAGGGTTGGCAACAAGGTTGTTCCGCTTTCACTTGCAGCACCATGAAATACGGCCTTTATTCCATCGCCACCCTGCTCGGCAAGCAAGGCTACTTCCGCCCTGATGGCTTCAGGGTCATCCGACTGGAAAGCCATGTTGCCACCGAATCCACTCGGGTTCGGGTCACGCCCTTCACGGGTTGGATGTCCGCCGGGGGCTGTAAATATCGGACCAGCTGCAAAAAGGCGGGGCCCGGACAGCTCACCACCTTCAAGATAAGCTTTCAGTTCACGGATGAAATCCCGTGGATCACCAACCGAACGAAACGAAGTTACACCTGATTCATGCAGACGCCTTCTGACATCCGGCCTCATGCGCACCATATTCCAGGCCAATCTGGTCAGATTCAAGTCAGCATTGTCAGCTGTGATTGCTGCAAAATGCCCATGCAATTCAATCAGGCCGGGGACTATGGACAACCCGGTGGCATCAATTACGCGACTGTCCGGGCGGGGTTCACAAAGATTTCCCAGACAGATGATCCTGCCATCCACAATCAGCATACCCGGATTGTTTTCTACCCGGGCATCTACCCCACGGAACAATTGTCCTCCCCTGACGAACAGACTGCTCTCTGCTTCAGGGGGTTCATATATATTCATCCCGAACATGAAATACAGGGTGAAGAAGGTAACCAGGAGCACCGCCACCAAAACTCCAAGTGAAAATTTCAACAATCTGAGCATTCAATGATCCTCATCCGCTGCCTCTTCTATCCGATCACCCCAGTTATCAACCTCCAGACCACTGACTGCAGCAATATCAGCCATGATGTTTCCAACCAGTGGTTCCAGTGCACGTTCCAGAGCCTTGTATTGTGTTGCAGACAAGCTTGAAAGCTCCTTTTTCATGCAGGCACGCAGGTGTTCTCCAGATTCCTTGAGCACCCTTGCTCCTTTTTCAGTCAGGGAAACCAGTTTTATCCTGCCATCGGTGTCATGCGTTGTTCTGGTGACCAGACCGTCCTTTATCAACTGCCTGATCAGTACTGTCATGGTCGGCTCAGACATCTGCTCTACCATTGCCAGCGTTTTCTGGCTGCTTGGTCCCATGTGCCTGAGATCAGTCATGACCATCAAGGCTGTCCAGCGTAGCCCAAGATCACGGGCTTGATATCTCAGGCGACGATAGAAATAGCCGCTTACGAGAGAAAGGTATTCTGCTGATTTGTCGACGCCATCCATATGCTTAGCAAAACTAAGTATATAGCCCCCACTTGTCAAGATCCAGAAGCTCCCTGTTTGGCACAGACGCACAAATATCTGCAGCAGGCTCCATTTTGGACAAGGAAAATATGCTGTCAGAAGCAGGGCTTTTCTTTTTGACTCTGACCATGCCAGAAAGGTATCGGGAAACTTGAAACCAGGCACATGACCCGACGCCGCGATTACCAGTGGTTTCCGCCAATTCGAATTGGCATACATGTTTTCCGGTGTATGCTTTTACCGGAAAAACGGCTTTGAGCCTGATTCGCAGTTCAATCAGCTACTGGTAAACGGAGAGCATCTGCCTCTGATGAAAATGACACTGGCAGTATGAAAAAAAAGCTGGCCAGAAAACTGGCCAGCCTTAAGTGGGTTGATGTTTTCTTACAGGAAACCTACCTGCCAATGCGCATCCCTTTGCCTGGGGCGCCTTGCCAGCGTCTGCCAGTAGTGTCCCTTTCTTCAACTTCCTCGAACCTGGCGATCTCGGTTATTTCTGTAATATCGCTGCTTACCCGTACACGTGTACCAGGCATGCTTTTACCAGGAGCGCCCCGGGAAGCAACCGCAAAAACCGGGAACGGTGTCACACCTACTTTTTCCTGATACAACGCAAACTGTTCCGGGTTGTCATTCCTGTTGATATACAACCGCTGATGCGGTGGCTTGCCTTCGAACCGGGTTACCAGCAGTGTGTCTGCATCAACTTCTTTCACTACCGTGCCTGCCAGTAATGGCTGGGCCATTGCAGCCATGACTCCTGCCATGACCAGCTTCACAAAACGGTTGGATTTCTTCATTTCTCATACCTCCCGACATGTTGTCATTTGTGACGCACCAAAACAGAACCCTGTTTTTGGTATGGTTAGCATCATATCGAGGAGTTAGCCCGCATAAATCCTTGCAAATCCTTTTTTAATGAAAGGATTTTACTTTCACAAAGACACAATTTGGCCTTGTAGCGCACCATATTGATACACATTGCTTTTCTATGGGGCGCAACACTACCGATCCGGGCAGGCAAGAAACTACATCTCATTGATTTTATTGAACTTAAAAATATTGGCATCACCTTTGCTGCTCTCCTGACAAGAGGAACCGACATGGTGCGGTCCCAAAGGGAGACAAGCAGAAATGATAATGCAGATTTCAAGAGGAGTTGTTTTCAGAGCAGTCATGCTGTTGTTGCTTGCAATGTCCCGCTTTGCCAATGCAGGTACAGATCTCCCCATGACCATCTCCCAGGCGGGCACCTGGTATGTTGAAGGCGTACTTGACGAGAAAGTGAATACAGCCTTCCTGCTGGACACAGGCTCGGGTTATGTCAGTCTTTCAGAAAAGACTTTCAGAAAAATCAGGGATGAAAGCAGTACACAATTTCGCCGCCACATCAGGGCGGCAATGGCAAACGGCAAAATCATTTCCGTACCGGTTTACAGCGTGGCAAAACTGACCCTTGGGGCCAACTGCACACTGACAGACGTAGAAGTAACCGTTTTGGCGTCTTCAGACAGGGATATTCTCGGACTCAATGCAATTACCGCCATGCAGCCACTGACCATACAGCTGGATCCTCCCGCACTGAAAGCAAGCTGCCCGATACAGAAAATCTGAAATCCGACCTCTCAGCCCATCAAGTCCAGTATTTCTGCGGTTTTCTGCTTCATCAGGGCAATATCACCCCTGGATTCCACATTCAGCCTGATAACCGGCTCGGTATTGGACATACGCAAATTGAAACGCCATTCTGCAAAGCTCACGCTCACGCCGTCCGTGTAATCTATATCCAGCGCTTGCGCCTTGTAATGATTGAGCACTTTATCAATCACAGCCCTGGCATCATCTACCGTCCTGTTGATTTCACCACTGGCCGGGAAGCGGGCGATGGCCTCCTCAACCAGTTGGGATAATGGTTTACCCGTTGTACAAAGCAGCTCCAGCACCAGCAACCAGGGCACCATGCCACTGTCGCAGTAGTAAAAATCCCGGAAATAGTGATGCGCACTCATTTCTCCACCATATATCGCATCCTCACGGCGCATAACCTCCTTGATGAAGGCATGTCCGGATTTGCATTGCACGGTAGTACCACCAAATTCCTCAACCACTGCACGGGTATTCCAGACCAGTCTGGGGTCATGGACTATCTTGCCGCCGGGCTGTTTCTTCAGGAAGGCTTCAGCCAGCAACCCGACGATGTAATACCCTTCAATGAAGCCACCCTTTTCATCAAAGAAGAAGCAGCGGTCAAAATCTCCATCCCAGGCAATAGCCACATCGGCACCAGCATTGAGCAAGGCATCCCTGGTTGGCTGCCTGTTTTCTTCCAGCAACGGATTGGGTACCCCATTGGGAAAGTTGCCATCAGGATCGTTATAGAGCTTGATGAATTCGAATGGCAGATATTCTTCCAGCAGATCTATGATACGGCCGGCTCCGCCGTTACCTGCATTGGTTACCACCTTCATTGATTTGAGCGCAAATGGATTTACATAGGACAAAAGGTGCTTGATGTAGTCGTCTTTCACATCGACCTTTTCCAGCCGACCCTTTACGGGTGCATCCACAAATTCATTACGCTCTGCAATTTTGCGAATATCTTCCAGACCCGTGTCGCCACTGATGGGTTTTGAGTTATCCCGCACAAACTTCATCCCGTTATAGTCCTTGGGATTATGACTGGCAGTGACTGCAATCCCGCCATCCATACCGAGATGACTGGTGGCAAAATAGATTTCCTCAGTGCCACAAAGCCCTATGTTGTATACATCCACACCACTGTCGCTCAATCCACGGCTGAGCGCATCACAGATGGATTGGCTGCTGAGACGGATATCGAAGCCAACTACAACTTTCTTCGGCTTCAGGAAGGCAGCAAAAGCCCTTCCTATCCGATAGGCAATATCCTCGTTGAGCTGATCAGGGATACGTCCCCTGACATCATAGGCTTTGAAACAGGTAATACTATTCACAGTGATTCTCTTTATTCCACAGGTTAAGAAAGCTGCTACCAGGCCAAAAGGTGGCAGCAGGATTGAAACTGCGCTGAACAGGCATTATTTCCGTGCCGTGTATTCACAGCCTTGCCTTTACTGCTCCTTGTATACATTCTCGAAATAGAATCGGGTAGCTTCCATGAAACCCGGAACGCTGCCACAGTCAAAACGGCGCCCCTTGAATTTGTATCCCAGTACACGACCTGCTTTCGCCTGGGTCATCAGAGCATCGGTAATCTGGACTTCACCATTCCTGCCTGGCGGTGTGTTCCTGATGATCTGGAAAATATCAGGTGTGAGGATGTAACGCCCTATAATGGCAAGGTTGCTTGGTGCATCTTCCGGCTTCGGTTTCTCCACCATGTTGCTCAGCCTGATAAGCCCTGGTGCGATTTCCTTGCCATCAATCACACCATATTTGTTTGTCTCTTCCTTTGGCACTTCTTCAATGGCGACAATGGAACAGCGGTAGTATTTGTAAAGCTCAACCATCTGCGACAACACCCCCTTTTCCGGGTTGTAGCAAAGGTCATCCGCCAGCAGGACAGCAAAGGGCTGGTCACCAATCAGGGTTTCGCCAGTCAGTATGGCATGCCCCAGGCCTTTCATTTCAATCTGTCTGGTATAGGAAAACACGGCCTCATTCATGATGCGGCGTATCTCGCGCAGGTAACCTTCCTTGTCGCTGCCGGCAATCTGGTGTTCCAGTTCGTAATTGATATCGAAATGATCCTCAATGGCACGTTTGCCACGCCCCGTGACGATTGCCATGCCACTCATACCGGCATCCATGGCCTCTTCCACGCCATACTGGATCAATGGCTTGTTCACTACCGGCAACATTTCCTTGGGCATGGATTTGGTGGTTGGCAGAAAGCGGGTACCGTACCCTGCGGCCGGGAACAGGCATTTCTTGATTGGTGAATCTTCCATAGTTACTCCTTGTTGCATTCAGACCTTGTCATACATGGCCACTACTGGTCTTTTCTGCCGTAAAAATCCTCGAACCTGACTATGTCATCCTCTCCAAGATAGCTGCCACATTGGACTTCAATAAGCGTTACAGGTTCATTGGTGCGGTTTTCGAGACGGTGTTTTGTCTCAACAGGTATAAAGGTTGACTGGTTTTCCTGCAGTTCGAACACTTCTTCCCCACGAGTTACTGTGGCAGTACCACGCACCACTATCCAGTGCTCTGCTCGCTTATGGTGCAGCTGGAGCGACAATGAAGCCCCTGGTTTGACAATGATCCGCTTGACCTGAAAGCCTGCTTCTTGAGTCAGCCCTTCATAGGAACCCCATGGCCGGTAAACCTTCCTGTGCAGCACCGCCTCGGAGCGTCCACCTGCGAGCAGGGCTTTGACCACTTCCTTGACTTCCTGCACTCGCGCCTTGTTGGCCACCAATACTGCGTCACTGGTTTCCACAACAACTGCATTATCCATGCCGACCAGCGTAACAAGTCTGGATTCAGCCTGGATAAAGGAATTATGACTGTCCTGGACAAGCACGTCCCCCCGACAGACATTGTTGTTTTCGTCCAGAGGACCCTGTTCCCAGACAGCCGACCAGGCGCCCAGATCATTCCATCCGGCATCCAGGGGTATTACCACCGAACGGGAGGTCTTTTCCATGACGGCATAATCTATTGAATTGGCAGGGCAGTGCTCAAAGCTGCTTTTTGCTATGCGATGAAAATCCAGATCGCGCGAGGCCCCCTGCCATGACCTGCGGCAGACATCCAGCATGAGCGGTTCGAAGTTCTGCAATTCCTCAATGTAGGATCGGGCAGAAAACATGAACTTGCCACTGTTCCAGTAGTAATCACCACTTTCCAGATATTGCCGCGCTGTTTCCAACTGCGGTTTTTCCACAAAACTGTCAACCCTGAATCCTTCCGCAACCGGGTCACCACGTTTGATGTAGCCATAACCTGTTTCAGGACTTTTCGGCACAATACCGAAGGTGATCAGCGCACCGTCCCGGGCCACCCTGGCCCCTGATTCCACTGCCTCCCTGAAAGCCTCCACACGGGAAATGACATGGTCTGCCGCCAACACCAGAAGCAGATCACCTGGGTTGTCCTGCGCAACTGCCAGAGCAGCCAATGCCACTGCAGGGGCAGTATTGCGCCCTACAGGTTCGAGAATGATGGTTGCTGTTGCAATGCCGATTTCACGCAACTGCTCTGCCACCAGAAATCGGTGATCTTCATTGCATACAACTACAGGATTGCCAAGATCGGCAATACCTTCCAGCCGAATCAGGGTTTGCTGGAACAGTGAATGGTTGCGGGAACCGTCGGTATCCTGGAAGGCAAGAAACTGTTTCGGGAGAGTTTCACGGGAGGATGGCCAAAGTCGGGATCCGACTCCACCGGCCATCACTACAGGTACTATCATGATTCGCATTTCCTTGGTACAGCCTGCATCCGTGGCAGGTTACCGGGTCATTATAGCCAGAAAAAATGCCAAATCATTAGAGGGCACAGGCCATTCAAGCTATAATGCGCGCTTTTTGGCGGGAGCATGCTGCACCCCATGCACAATAATTATTTATGAATCAGGCTTTCACTCCACAAAGCAGTTATACCAAAACAGAATTGCTCTCCTGCGGCCACGGCAAGATGTTCGGGCCCGGCAATGCCCGTCTGCCCATTGGCAACATGCTAATGGTTGACCGCATCGTTGACATCAGCGCCACAGGCGGCTCTGAAGGCAAAGGCAGAATCCTGGCCGAGCTCGACATCAACCCTGATCTCTGGTTTTTCGCCTGCCACTTTGAAGATGATCCGGTCATGCCAGGCTGTCTGGGACTGGATGCCATGTGGCAGCTGGTAGGTTTCTTTCTTGGTTGGCGCGGTAATCCGGGCAAGGGCCGCGCACTGGGTTGTGGTGAAGTCAAATTCACCGGAGAAATTCTCCCCGGCAGCAAGAAAGTGGTCTATGAACTGGATATCAAGCGCTTGATTGAACGCAAACTCATCATGGGTATTGCTGACGGCACTGTTTCTGTAGACGGCAAGGTTATCTATACTGCCAAAGGCCTTAAAGTAGGCCTTTTCCAGCCAGACGAAAGCCTGAGCTGAAATCAGGCAACAAATTGAATAAACGAAAGCAGCCGGATTCCAGTCAGGGGACAGCAAGAGGTAAAGTATGCGTCGAGTAGTGGTTACAGGTATGGGTATCGCTTCCTGCCTGGGAAATGATCTTCAGACCGTCCTCAGCTCCCTGCAAAACGGACGCAGCGGCATTGTCTATCGCCCTGAATATGAGGAGCGTGGCATGCGCAGCCACGTGGCCGGTGCCGTTGATATTGATTTCAGCGAGCATATCGACCGCAAGGATCTCCGTTTCATGGGCGCTGCTGCGGCTTACGGTCATATCAGTCTCAAAGCTGCAATAGCAGACAGTGGCCTGGCTGCTGATGAAGTTTCCAACATCCGCACCGGCCTTATAATGGGAGCAGGCGGATCTTCAACTGAAGACATGGTTGAAACTGCCGACATCCTCCGGGACAAGGGTCTCAAACGGATAGGACCATATCGTGTCACCCGGACCATGGGCAGTACTGTTTCGGCCTGCCTGGCAACACCTTTCAAAATAAAGGGTGTCAATTATTCAATTTCATCTGCCTGTGCCACCAGCGCACATTGCATTGGCAATGCCATGGAACTGATCCAGCTAAACAAGCAGGATGTGGTTTTTGCAGGTGGTGGAGAAGCAGAACACTGGACCCTCAGTTGCATGTTTGATGCGATGGGAGCCCTGTCCACAAAATACAATGCCACTCCAGCTGTTGCCTCACGGGCCTACGATGCCGACCGCGATGGCTTTGTGATTGCCGGCGGTGGTGGTGTGCTTGTTATAGAAGCGCTGGATCATGCCCTGGCCAGAGGCGCGAAAATCTATGCCGAGCTGACCGGCTATGGCGCCACTTCCGATGGTTACGATATGGTGGCTCCATCAGGGGAAGGTGCAGTGCGCTGCATGCACATGGCCATGGCCACAGCCACGCAACCGATTGACTACATCAATACCCATGGCACCAGCACTCCTGTTGGTGATGTGAAGGAAATAGAAGGCATTCGCAGCACTTTCAATGGCAAGGTGCCTTACATCAGTTCCACGAAATCGCTGACTGGTCACTCGCTGGGTGCGACAGGTGTCCAGGAAGCCATATACAGCATCCTGATGTTGCAGAACAATTTCATTGCCGCTTCTGCACATATAGACAATCTGGATCCCGCAGTAGCCGACATGCCCATCGTTCGTGAACGGATGGACAACCAGACCCTCAATGCCGTGATGTCCAACAGCTTCGGCTTTGGTGGCACCAATGCGGCGCTGGTGTTTGAGCGCTTCAATAGTTGAAAATGGAGAAGCACATGCAAATCTGCATGAGGCCGTTCCAATTGCTCAGTGCCATGGTATTTGGCGCCTTTTTGCCTGCAGCGCTGTCAGCGGCAGAAGATGCCGGGGTACCGCTGGAAACGACAACATCACTTCTGACAGATGCTCTCGCCCCCGGGAGTCCACAATACGGAAGCGTTATCCCGGTCAACACAGCTTTTGCCCTGAACACATTCCTGGATACTGACAACAATGCTGTGCTGATTTGGGAAATACAGCCTGAACATTATCTGTATCGCGACAAACTTGCTGTCACTACACTGGAAGGTGAAAGTTTTACATTTGAATTGCCGCCAGCCCGGACGGTGACCGACGAGTTTTTCGGGGAATCAGCTGTGTATTTCGACAAACTGATGTTGCAGGTTCCCCTTGCAGCAGCGCTCAAGCCGGGAACAGAAAGCATCAATCTGGTACTGCACTTCCAGGGCTGTGCTCAAGACCGCTATTGTTATCCGCCACAACAGCGCCTGGTCAAACTGGAACTCCCTTGAGGAGCTTGTGGCCAAGCCCACCCCGGCTCGTGCTTTAAACCTGACCAACGCAGCCCTAATCCTTTTCTATCGTATAACTGATATCCACACTCTGGCTGATACCGGTTCTCACTTCCAGCTTCAGATTGTCAGTCAGGGTGTAATCTATGCTCAGCACATTCTGTCTGTCGAAAAAACCCACTTCATATTGCAGCAACAACCTTGGCGTTATGTATTTGCCTATGCCCAGCGAACTGTCCCGGTAATTGGCCCCACCACTCACAGAAACCGAATCAAGACCCAACTGGCTGCTTACCATGCTGGTTAACCCCTGCCCTTTTTCTATGCCGAAATTTGTGATGGCATTGAGCAGGGCATCTCCATCCTGGCTTTCCACGTTTTTGAATGACTTGCCGGTTACTAGCAGCGCCAGAATCTCGCTTTCCGGCAATGTGGGCGTTGAGTAAAGCTCACCCTGGATATTGTTGACCGGACCACTGAGCAGCATACCCACTTCTGCATTGCTGGTTTCCCTGTAGGCTCTTATGTCTACAACAGGATTGGCCGGGTTACCGAAAAACAGCAATCGCCCGTCCCTTGCATTCAACTGCTGGTTGTAGATTTCATAGCTGCCCTGGGGGATCGAAAGTTCACCATATGCCAGCAAGGATCTGCCTGCTTCCTGTTCCAGTGCAAGCATGCCATTGAGACTTACATCAAGCCCGAAGCCGCCCAGTTTCACCGAGTCTCCCACATTCAGGGTAACATCCATGGCCAGTGGTACTTCGTTGCCACGTCCCTGGGTTTCACCGGATTTGTCCAGTACCACAACATCCCGTGACACACCCACAGCATTGTTGCCCACATCACCAAACATGCCGGCCAGATCCACATAGCTGTCAGTCAGTGTCAACTCACCACGGATTTCCACTCCTTGTTGCGCCAGACTCAATTCCAGCTGCGGGCTCAGGACAATAGTGGCATAGTCCGCATCGAACATGCTGAAGTCTGTACCGTTGATGCGAGCACTTATGCTGCGTGTATCAAGCAGATAATCCGCCAGACTTGCCACTATTCCAATTTCTCCCTGTCCCGATTTTGCATTGGCGTAAATTTCGAGCAAGTTGTTGTTTATCGCGCCATCCGGTGATTGCAGTGTGATCGACACATCATGCAAGGCCAGACCGAAATTCGGCAGGTTGAATGCGCCATCTGACAGTTGCAGACTTGTCCTGAACTGCGGCTCCCCGGGACTTCCGCCAAGCATCACCGTGCCGAACAGGCTGCCACGAGGGTTACGCAAACCGGGTACCATCGTTTCCAGCCACGCCAGATCGTTGAAATCAAAGTCTACAATGCCATCAAGCCTGTCATCGGCATCCAGCGTTCCTCCGGCACTGAAGCCTCCCTGAAGATCCTGACCCAGCTCGGTTTCCCTCGACACCTGAAAACCAAGTTCACTCTGCCATAACCCTGAAACATTGCTTGTTGAAGCGCTGAAGTCATGAAATGTAAAACGCTGGATTTGCGGCACGAGCGTTTGAAACTCGCTTTCAGTGCTCTGACTGACAACCATGCCAACATTTATTGGCTGTGCATTGACTGCAAGCCTGCTCCAGCTGCCCTGCTGAAATCCTGCAATTGAAGCTGACAGATTCACGCTTCCCTCAATTTGCAAAGACGGAGGCAAATGCAACGCAAACTGTTGCTGAAGCGCATCAATGCCTGCGGGCACTGTCCGGCTGGAAACCACCTGACCATTTTCGTCTTGCTGTGTATTGAACCAGTCCAGAGGAAACCCCGACAGTGTGAGAGTTGCATCCACACCGGATTCCGGATGCAGGCTTGCCTCCATGCAGACCTGAAGGTCGTCAGCGCTGATCAGCCAGCAAGCCTCCTGCATGGTTGCCGCCCCATTGCTGTACAACAGTGAGCTCACATCCTGAAGAGACCAATTGCCATAACGGGAATTTACAGTGCCACTCGAAATTGCGCCTGACCAGTTGCCATCACTCAAGCCACCCTGAAGGGACAGATCGACTGTTTCATTGTTGTTGCCCAGGGAAAGCTGCAATTGATGTGATAGCGGTGTGCCCTGCAAACTGATTTCACCACCGGACAAGAGCACGACAGGTTCTGCATCGGCCTGCATTAATGACAGCAAACCCAGTTTGAAATCCAGATCGTTGCTGGCATTTTCATACAGGGCAGACAGCGACACCCTGTCCAGCACCAATGTCTGTCCGTTGAGCGGCAAGCTGAATCCGGTACCCAACAGATTACCGTTGATTTCCGGATTCTCCGCATCCCCACGCAAGGTCCCGGTACCATTGACCTGTCCCTGCAAGCCTTCCCACAACTGGGCCAGGGCAGGCAGTCTGATTTCCCAGTCGAGATCAAAGGATGGTTGCAATGCACCGCTGATCAACACGCTGTTCTGCGCACTCTCGGCCTGCAGATCGATACTGTCGAGTACGCTATTGGCAAGGCTGGCACTGCCACTTACCTGTAAAGGTCGGCCGTCAATGGTGCCATTGATTGCGGTAATTCCGATTTCAGCGTCCACGCCATTGTCATCAACTTGCAGGGAAACAGTGCCATTACCCTGCAGATTTTCTGCGCGCAGTTGCGGCAGGCGCTGTGCTGTATCCAGATTTCTTACTATCCAGTTGAGCTGCACATCAAGCGGACTCAAACCAAGTTCGCCGTCCAGTTGCATACCGGCCTGGTTACTGTCGACATCAAGTCGTGTGATGATCAGACTGTTATCGCCGTATAGCAGGTCAAAATCTGCCTGCCCCTGCAGCGCATATTCTTCAGCACTGAATCCTGACCGGCCATTGATCTGCAACTGCTGCAACGAGCCACTGGTATTGACCGCAGCATCCATCAGCTGCATACCGGGCTGGCCGAACAATCCCAGATCCACAAAGGGCAGCGTATGCTGCAGCTCCAGTTGCAGACCGCTTCCCGGGAAAAGTCCTGCATTGACAGTTCCTGCAGTTTGCAAAGACAAGGGTTGCATCAGGATATGTGATATATCCAGTGCTGCCGGATCACCGTTTACGGTTATTGCACCCTGCCACAAACGGTCATCCAGCGTGGTTTGCCAGTCGATTGTGGAGCTCAATGCAAGCGCGTTGTCCATCGTCAGATCAGCAGCAATTTCTCCACTGATATCACCTGCAGCCCTGACCAGCAGGTCGGAAAGATCAAGCTGCTCTGCGTTTAGATCCAGGTTGCCGGAAACTTCTTCAAGGCTCACCGCACTGCCATTGATATCCATTGCAATGTCCCGGGCATCAAGTGCATCAAGACTTATTGAAACCGGGAGAGAAAAAATCATGGACTGCAGCATTTCCCGCGTCAGCGGTTCTGCCGGCTCACTGTCAGTCTGCGCCCGGTACACAAGCTCCAGAGTGCGAACGACCAGAGAAGTGAAATGCAAGTGATTTTCGGACAACTCCCAGGGCCGCCAGGTGAAGGAAACTTCCGCCACTTTGAGCTGAAGGCCTGGGGCAGCGAGTGCCAGTTCGCTCAACTGCAGACCATCGAGCAGGGTGCCGTCGATATCACTGAAGGCCAGATTTTCCAGGCCAGTGGAAATGGCCAAACCCTTGACACGATTCATCGCCCAGGAAGTGCCTGAAGGTGTGGCTGCTATCCACATGACAAGCAACGCAACACTCGCCAGTATCAGCGCAAACCCACCCAATATGTGTTTGAGCAGCCTGACAATGAACATCACAGATCAGGCCCCATCGTGATATGGATCCTGAAGCTTTCGTCAGAATCAAAGGGGTGTGCCAGATCCAGACGCAGTGGCCCGATGGGGGACAACCAGCGAATGCCGATCCCGGCACTCTGCTTCAATTCAAAATCACTGTTATTGTCAAAGGCGTTGCCGGTATCTGCAAATATGGCAAATCGCCAGTTCTGACCAACGAGATAATCGTATTCGAGACTGCCTGCCACGAGATTCTTGCCGCCGAGGATATCCTGGGTAACCGGGTCGGCCGGGCTGAGTGTATTGAAATCATACCCCCGCACACTGCGATCGCCACCGGCATAGAAACGCAATGAAGCCGGCAGTTCACTTGCGTTGTTGGTAAGGGTAGTGCCCAGATCAATACGACTGAGAACACGCCCCCGACCAAAACTGACCACATGTTTGCCACTGGCATAGAACTGCAGCAACGATGTATCGGATAACAGGGCATCACTTGCGCCCTTCAGTGAAGCAAACAGCTTCCAACCGTTTGCAGGGTTGATCAGATCATCTGCACGAGTCCTTGTATAGTTGATCCCGGGCAGCATCAGTACAGATACATCCTGGTCGCTTCCCGCAAGATAATCATCACGCTGGAAATCCAGTGCAATTGTTCGACGCCATCCGCTCTCTCCGTCTTTCGGCAACGATATTCCACCCACAAAGCGTTTGCTTTCGAAGGCATCGTTATTCTCACTGACGAACCCCAGATTGAGCCCTATGCTTTGTGCAATCGGTGAATCGACGGGAATAATGTAACTGCCATTGGTTTGCGCCCTGACAGTGGAGACTGAGGCATCGGTCTGGAACTTGTGCCCGCTTCTGTTGATGAACCTGTTCTGGTATTCAACTCTTGCTCTGGGCCCGGTATCAGTTGTGAAACCGATACCGGATGTCCAGGAGTGCCGGGGACGCAAATCCAGGTCCAGAATAACCGGCACAGCTTGTCCTGCTGCCTGCCCAAGTTGTGGAGAAATTCTGATCTGCCGGAAGTATTCACTGTTATCCAGCTCTCTCCTCAACCCGGCGAGACTTGCAGTTGAATAGAAGTCTCCCTCCTTCAGAGTCATGAGCCTGTCAATCAGCTCATCAGACAGCGCCTCACTCTTGTTCAGACTGAAAGCACCGAAACGAAATCGGGAACCCGGATCAAAATCAAGGGTGATATCGGCTGCATAGTCTGCAGTATGCACAGTAATTTCAGCCTGGTTGAAACGTGCTTCGAAATAGCCATTGTCACTGGCCACTGCACTGAGACGGCTTTTGAGCTCCTCGTACCTCCCGTGATGCAGGGGTTCACCAGAATTCAGACCGGCTTCCTCAAGCAGGGGATTGAACAACACCGCGTCACGCGTATCGGCATCAATGCGCAGATTCACCTCTCTGAGCATGACCTGCCTGCCTGGTTCAATCAGTATATGCAGCTCCCAGCATCCTTCTCCGAGCAGAAATTGGGGGCTCACGCTGCTCTCGTAATATCCAAGCGCTTCAGCAGCGATTCTTGCGCTGTTCCTGATTCCGGGTAAAAGGCGCTGCAGTCGCAGCAGTGAACTGTCACAAGGTTCGGCATCCAGATTCAGGCTGCCCCTGATATTTGACTCAAGCGCCTGATCTGCGCCAGACAGAATAATGACAGGATTGCCTGCCTGCTGTGCCACCACTGGCATAGCGCCAAGCACCATACAGGCAGCTTGCAGAATGAATCCCGCCTTGAACATTGTTGAAAAATGCACCCTAACTTCTCTTAAATTCCTTGAAAAAGCAGATATTTGTCAAAAAATGACTATGAAAGGGCGATTCGGGACGTATAATCCACTGTACGCATTTTTTGGCCAGAACCCTTACAAATTAGCTTTATATGTCCGCAAATTGTGTACATTTTTGCGCAATTTCCCGAAAATACGTCCTCACTCTACTGCAGCAATAGAATGTGACGGTCCGGAAATAAAAAAATATGGCATCCATACTGGTACTAAACGGCCCAAACCTGAATCTGCTTGGCACCCGTGAACCCGAAGTTTACGGCAATACCACACTTGCTGATATAAACGCCGCACTGATGGATCAGGCCAAGGCTGCCGGCCATCACTTGCAGTGCCTGCAGAGCAATGCCGAATATGAACTGGTTGACCGTATCCACGAGGCAAAATCCGAAGGAATTGATTTCATCATCATCAATCCTGCCGCTTTCACCCACACCAGCATAGCCATCAGGGATGCACTGCTGGGCGTAGGAATCCCCTTTATCGAAGTACATCTTTCGAATGTGTACGCACGTGAAGACTTCCGCAAGCACTCATATTTTTCCGATGTTGCCACAGGCAGCATAGTCGGACTTGGCCAACAGGGCTACACACTGGCACTGCAGGCAGCGATGTCCAGAATCAGGTAAAAACCAAAAACAATTTTATACAGAATTCCATTGAACACAGGCTGAACAGGTTAGCAACGAGGATCGCATGGATATAAGAAAAGTTAAAAAACTCATTGAACTGCTGGAAGAATCCAATATCGCCGAAATCGAGATCAAGGAAGGCGAGGAAGCAGTCAGGATCAGCCGCAACGGCAGTAATGCGATGATCATGCCACAGCAGTTCTATGCCCCTCCTGCGCCAGTTGCCGCTGCGCCCGCTGCGGAAGCGCCAGTCAAGGAAGCTGCACAGCCCGCCTACAAGGGCGAAGCGGTCAAATCACCCATGGTAGGTACTTTTTACCGCTCACCATCGCCCTCTTCCCCGCCTTTCATAGAAGTCGGCAAACACGTGAAAGCCAATGATGTCATCTGTATTGTGGAAGCCATGAAGATGATGAACCAGATCGAAGCCGACAAATCCGGTGTGATCGAAGCCATTCTGGTTGAAGACGGACAGCCCGTTGAATATGACCAGCCACTGGTCATCATTTCCTGATCAAGACATCTGCAGGTTGCCGACCCCATGATAGAAAAAGTACTTATTGCCAACCGCGGTGAGATTGCACTGCGCATACTCAGGGCCTGCAAGGAACTGGGCATCAAGACGGTTGCCGCGCACTCCACTGCCGACCGCACGCTGATGCACGTTCGCCTTGCCGACGAGTCAGTGTGTATAGGGCCTCCGCCGTCCCTTGAAAGTTATCTGAATGTACCGGCACTTATCAGCGCCATGGAAATCACCGGTGCAGATGCCGTTCATCCGGGCTATGGCTTCCTTTCAGAAAATGCCAATTTTGCCGAACAGGTGGAACGCAGCGGTTTCATCTTCATTGGCCCACGCCCCGACACCATAAGGTCAATGGGTGACAAGGTCAGCGCAATTGAAGTCATGCGCAAAGCCGGCGTCCCGACCGTGCCCGGATCAAACGGCCCGTTGACCAGGGAAACCGTCCACACAGTGGAAATAGCCCGTCGAATCGGTTATCCGATCATGATCAAGGCTGCAGCCGGTGGTGGTGGCCGCGGCATGCGCGTAGTCCACAAGGAAGAAGAACTGCTCAAGGCAGTTCAGGTTACCCAGAGCGAGGCGCACAACTATTTCGGCAGTGATGTTGTCTACATGGAGAAATTCCTGGATAACCCGCGCCATGTGGAAATCCAGGTAATTGGCGACGGAGAAGGCAATGCCATCTGTCTTGGCGACCGCGACTGCTCGATGCAACGACGCCACCAGAAAGTCGTGGAAGAAGCACCGGCACCAGGCATCCCTGATGCTGCCCGTGCTGAAATCATGCAATCCTGTATCAAGGCCTGTGAACAGCTGAAGTACCGTGGTGCAGGCACTCTGGAATTCCTCTACCAGGACGGCAATTTCTACTTCATCGAAATGAACACCCGTGTGCAGGTCGAACACCCGGTTACTGAAAGGGTTACCGGCATCGACATTGTGAAAGAGCAGATTCGTATCGCATCCGGACTGGGTTTGTGCGCCAAACAGGAAGAAATCAAGATTACCGGTCATGCCATAGAATGCCGTATCAACGCTGAAGACCCCCAGACTTTCATGCCCAGCCCCGGCAAGGTAGTGCTTTATCATGCGCCGGGTGGTAACGGTATTCGTGTGGACTCCCATATCTACAGCGGTTATACCGTGCCACCGCATTATGACTCGCTGGTTGCCAAGCTGATCAGTCATGGCCCTACCCGTGAAGCTTCCATTGGCCGCATGCAGAATGCACTGGAAGAAATGGTCGTGGACGGGATAAAGACCAATATTCCACTGCAGAGTGAAATCATGGGCGACCCCGGCTTCCGCAAAGGGGGCACCAACATTCACTATCTGGAAGCCCTGCTACGCAACAAGGGTGTCAAATCAGCACCTTGATTTTTATCCGCCCGGGTACTTCGGACAGGGTGTTGTCATGAGCTGGTTACAACTGCAGATGCGCGCCTCGCGCGATCAGGTGGAGGCGATGGAGTCGCTGCTGCTTGACGCAGGCGCAGTGTCTGTCACATTGCTTGATGCCGAAGACGAAGCTCTCTTTGAACCCGGTGTTGGTGAAACACCGCTGTGGCGCGAACTGATACTTACCGGTCTTTTCACTTCCGACATCGACAGAACCACGTTGCAGCAGCACTTGCAGGCACACTGGTCAGGTGACTTGCCTCCTCTGCACTTTTCAACACTTGAAGACCAGAACTGGGAACGTGCCTGGCTCGATGACTTCAAGCCGATGTGCTTTGGAACAAAACTGTGGGTCTGCCCCAGCTGGTGGAAACAGTCAGGCGTGGACAACAGTGCGCTCTGGCATCCGGACGAAGCCGATGCCTCCCGATGGGAAAGCAATAATCAGACTTTGCTGCAGCAGATGCAGGCACCGGGTAACGCAGTCTTGTTGCTGGACCCCGGCCTTGCCTTTGGCACTGGTACCCACCCCACCACTTCACTTTGCCTGCAATGGCTCGACAGCCGCAACATAGAGAACCAGACACTGGTGGATTACGGCTGCGGCTCTGGCATTCTGGGTCTTGCGGCGCTGCTGTTGGGGGCCAGCAAAGTATATGGTGTGGACAACGATCCCCAGGCCCTGCAGGCCACCGCTGACAACTGCCTGAAGAACCGGATTGATCCGGTCTCCTTTCCTGTATGTCTTCCCCGGGATTTCGCCCTTCAGCTTGCATCAGGCAAAGTACAACCGGTTGACGGCATGATGGCCAATATTCTGGCAGGCACACTCATTGAACTTGCAGAACTGCTGTCATTACAGGTTCGCCATGGCGGATGGATACTGCTTTCCGGCATACTGAGCGAACAGTCGAATGCAGTTATCAATGCTTTCGAACCCTGGTTTGCCGGTCTTGATGTCAAACAGGAAGGCGACTGGGTCAGCATAAATGGTACACGACGCAACACCTGAACCCATGGACGCACAACTTACGCAGTGCCCACAGTGCTATACCTCATTCAGGGTAACTCCTGCACAAATCCAGGCCGCCAAGGGCATGGTACGCTGCGGGTCCTGTCTCAGTGTCTTCTCCGCACATGCCAATCTGATTCGGGTCAAGGACAACATGCCCGAAGAAGAGACGCTTCAGGAGGATCTGCTCGCCGACCAACATGAGTCATCGCCCGGAGAAAACTTTGCAGCGATCAATGTATTTGCCCCGCTGCAGCCCGCTGAAGCCCCGCCTGCACATTTCGGCGAAAGACTTTCCCCTTTTTCCAATGTGATGAATTCTGTGGAAGCCGGGCTTGGGGAAGACAGTGGTACCCAGCGACACGCACATCACAGAGAAACACAGGAAGAGCAGACCCGACCCGACATGCATTTCGAATACGGAATGCGCTACACACAAGACCCCGAGCAGGAGTCATCCGGTACTGATGATGACAGTGCTCTCTCTGCAGAAATCGCAATTTCTGAAGATGATCATGGTCAGGCAACTCCCGGCATGGGTTCATCCCTTTCCGCAG
>JAURLQ010000103.1 GCA_030831125.1 Gammaproteobacteria bacterium | reverse complement strand
TCTATGCGGGACTCGCCATTTTTCACCAGCAGAAAAGCATTGGTCGTCCGTTGTTCCACCTCCAGCTCTGTCCGTCTCAATTCCTCTTCAGCGATATTGCGCTGACTGTAGGCTTCTCTCACCGTTGCCCGGTTGCTGCCGCCGGCAAACAGCGGAATCTGCACATCAATACCGATGTAATTGTTTTCTATTGTTGTAGTCCTGATATTCTGGAATCCAAGGTTGCTTTGCTGGAACTGATAGATCAGTGAAACCTGTGGCAGATAAGTGCCGCGTTGGGATGAAACCCGTTTGTCGGCTGCCTCCAGCGCATAACTGCGCGCCTGAATGAGCGGGTTGCCATCCCTGCTCCGTGCGACCCAGCTGTCCAGATCCTCATCAAGTGGGGTAATTGCAATGGTGTCAGGCAGGCGGGACAGACTTCCTGCTTCCAACCCGGTTACAACTGACAGTGCTTCACGCGCCAGGGTGAGCTGACTCTGGGCATCAACAAGATCTGCCTGCAATGCCGCCTGTCGTGCCTGGGCCTGATACAGGTTGGTAATGAGTGCCAGCTGCAGGTCAAAAAGTCGCTGGATCTGGGCAATCTGGTTGTCCATCGCCTCCAGTTCGGACTCGATTGAAAGCAAAGTATCTTCCGCCTGCAACACAGCCAGATATTTGTCGGCGACATCCGTTAATAACACGCCAAGATCAGCGTAGTATTCGGCTTCCGCCTGGTTTTCCAGCAAATATGCCTGACTGCGTGCGGCAAATGCCTGCCAGTTGAACAGCACCTGACTGACAGTCAGGGAGTAACGCTCACCGACAAAGCTTGAGTCAATCCCCTGCTGAACCGTATCGTTCTGGGAGATACTGGCATTGGCGTTGACCTGTGGCAGCAGGCGGCCATTGTTCTGGTCCTTGCGGGCAGACCCGATATTCCAGCGTTCACGGGCAATTTTCAGTTGCGGGCTGAAATTCAGTGCGGCGGTATAGAAATCCTCAAGGGTGTTGCCGGCCGGGGTGGCAGCATTGGAAAAACCTGATACGGCAACAAGCAGGCCTGCAAGCAGTATTGGCGCGAGCTTCATGACTCAGTCCTCTCTCAGGCTGCGCGCCAGGGCATTGGAAAAGGGCTTCATGACATACTGCATGAATGTGCGGGAGCCTGAGGCTATATAGACTTCAGCAGGCATGCCGGGAATCAGAACTATGCCATCAAGCTCAGCCATTGATTCAGGGCTTATTTCAATACGAGCCAGATAGTAAGGCGCACTATTTGGATTGTCTGTGACAGTGTCTGCTGAAAGGCCTATCAGGGTACCAGACATTGTCTTCACTTCTTTCCCGCTGAAACTGGACAGGCGAATCATGGCTTCCTGTCCTTCTTCAACACGGTCGATATCTGCGGGCGATACGCGCCCTTCAATGATGAGCTCGTCAGTCATCGGGACAATTTCGGCTATGGGCTGCCCGCCATTGATGACCCCTCCTTCGGTATGTATTTGCATATTGTTGACAATCCCGGCAACTGGAGCACGAACCTCGGTTCTGTTGACGACATCGCGCAAGGCATTGTTACGTTCGCGTATATCTTTTATTTCCGTTTGTGTGGCGGCAAGCTGATTGGCCACTTCTGTCTGGAAGCGGTTGCGGGTCTGGATGATCTGCAAACGGGTTTCACCTATCTGGATTTCGGTGGAGGCGATCTGGGCCAGCAACTCGGCGGCCTCTCCGGAGGAGATGGCGAAACTGCGCTCAACTTCCCGCAAACGCTGCTTTTCTGCAAAGCGCTCTTCCATCAATGCCCGGATATCTTCCAGCTCATCAGCAAAGGAATCAGCCAGCTGGATCTTGCTGTCTTGCAAGGCCTTGAGCCCGGCAACCTGCGACTGCAGCTGTTCTATTCTTTGTTCAAACACGGCAATCTCGCCTTCATAGGCCTGTTTGCGGGTATTGAAGATCTGGTTCTGTGCGGCAATTTCATTGCGGACATTTTCATTTCCGCTGATCAGTTCCAGTGGGTAATTGACGGCATCAAGACCATCCCGCTCGGCAACCAGTCTTGCCTCCAGCGCCGTGAGGGCGGCGAGTTGGGTGTTGTTGATTTCAAGCTGGGCAAGGGGCTGGGTATTGTCCATTATCAATAACACGTCGCCAGCGGTCACTTCATCGCCATTGCGCGCCAGGATTTCCTTGACTATGCCGCCTTCCAGATGCTGCACCAGCCGTTTGTAGGATTTCACGGTTATGACACCACTGGCACTGGCTGCGCCTTCTATGGGCATGGTGACCGACCAGATACCGAATACACCGAACACCAGAAAGGCAATGGTCAGCCCTATGCGGCGTGGCGCTTCAAAACCGGTTTCTACCGGGTCAGCTTTTGTAACGTTCGGTTTTGATGCCCGGGTTGCAGGCATTTGCTGTGTGGTTTTTGCCGGCGGTGCAGCCATGCTGCCAGCGTTGTTTTTGTTTTCACTCATATCCTGATTCCTGTGAAGCGCATCTGCATCAGATTCGCCTGCCTCATGCCGTGCCTGCAAGCCGTTTGGCTGCATCCGGCTGGGCCAGCATCTGCAACACCTGGTCTCTGGGACCGAAATTCACCTGTGAACCTTCCTTGAGCAGCAAGAGTTTGTCTACTGCGGAAAGAATCATGGTTCTGTGACTGATGATGATAATGGTACAGCCCGTAGCTTTGATTCGGCCAATGGCGGCGACAAGTTCCTTTTCTCCCTGGTCGTCAAGGTTCGAGTTCGGCTCATCCAGCACCAATAGTTTGGGGCTGCCGTATATGGCCCGCGCCAGGCCTATGCGTTGCCGCTGGCCTCCGGATAGTGCGCCACCGGTGCCGCCGATAACCGTGTTATAGCCATCGGGTTGCCGCAGGATCATGTCGTGTACACCAGCCATTTTGGCAGCGGCTACGATAAGTTCCGGATCGCTTTCGCCAAAACGGCAGATGTTGTCTGATATCGAGCCATCAAAGAGTTCAATGTCCTGCGGCAGATAGCCGATATAGGGGCCAAGCTCAATACGGTTCCAAGTGCTGATATCGGCTCCATCCAGCCGCACAGAGCCATTGTAGGTGGGCCATACGCCCAGAATTGCGCGGGCCAGGGATGATTTGCCGGAGGCGCTGGGGCCGATAATGCCGAGCACGTCGCCCGGATCAAGCTTTATATTGATGCCTTTCAGCACGGGCACCCTTGAACCGGGAGGTGCTACAAAAACGTTCTCAACTGACAGCGCGCCCTCGGGCGTTGGCAGGGACATGCGAGTCGGCTCTTTCGGCAAGGAGGTCAGCATTTCGCACAGACGCTCATATTGTCCGCGGGCCGTGGAAAACTGTTTCCAGGTTGCCACCATCAGATCGATGGGGCCAAGCGCCTTGCCCAACAGCAGTGAGCCGGCAATAACCATACCACCGGAAATTTCCTGCTCAATGGCCAGCAGCGCCCCAAGGCCAAGGGCGAGCGACTGCATGGTCATGCGGAAAGTCTTGGTGATGGAGGTGAGCTTGCCGGCAAGCTTGCTGGCTTCAGTCTGCAGCTGCAGCACCTTGTCTCCCTGCACCTGCAGTTTCTCCCGCACTGTCCCGGTCATGCCCATGGCTTCTATAACCTCGGCATTGCGTAGGCTGCTGACGATATTGGCGCTGTTCTGGCTGGCCTTGGTATTGGCATCCCTGAGTTTCTTGCTGGTTGCCATTTCATTGTAGTAAGCCAGTGAAACCATGCCGATCACGGCAACAATGGCAATCATGCCGAACCAGAAATGGAACAGGAACATGATCAAAAGATAGATGGGAAACCAGGGAGCGTCAAAGAAGGCGAAAATGCCGTTGCCGGTCAGGAACTGGCGCAAACCGTGCAGATCATTGATGGGCTGGGCGCTGTTTTTGCCTGCCGGACTGTTCAGGGCTATCTTGAAAGTGGCATTGAAAATTCGTTCCCTGAGCAACATGTCCATTTTGTTGCCGGCTGCCACCAGAATGTAGTTGCGTACCCACTCAAAACCGCCCAGCGCCATCAACAGCACGACCAACAGCACAGTCAGTGTTCCCAGCGTAGGAATACTGCCACTGGACATGACCCTGTCGTATACGTTCAACATGTACAGGATTGGCGTAAGCTGCAGGATATTCACCGCAGCACTGAAAGCACCGGCATAGATAAAATGCTGCTTTACAGCCCGCAGTACTTCATACAGTTCTTTCTGGCCAGGAGTCAGGTTGGATTTGTTCATGAGTGGTGCAGATTTCCTTGTCAGGAATGAATGTAAAGCTGTCCGGACTGCTTGCGAAGTCCTCTAGTTGGGGGCCGATGTCCGGTATTTCAATGTTGGTAGCCGATTGAAGTGCGATTGTAACTCAGCTGCAGATGCAGATTACAGGGAAATTTTCCAGCAAATTCACCAAATTACAGCATTCTTACAAGTCATCTTCCCCTGCTGCCAGTGCCTTGAGCGCCCCGGGGTCGGGAATCAGTAACCTGGTGCTGCCATCCCTTTTTACAATCTCCCGGGTCTGCAATTGCTGGAATACCCGAGTAACAGTTTCGCGGCTGAGATTCAGCATGATTGCAATTTCCATATGGGTGGGCGGGTTCCTGATAACTGCCTCACTATTCCGTTCCCTGTCGCCGGGAGCAATCAATTGCCACAACTGACAACAAACCCGCTGTGCAATGTTGGGCATCCCCAGCAGGGAGCGCTGATAGGTCATTTGACGCAAACGGCTGGCCAGGCGTTCACCCAGACTGGTTGTCATGGCGGGGCTGGTGGTCATCAGCGCTCTCAGTGCTTCCACAGGAATTGACACCACAACTGCAGGAGAAAGCACAATCACAAACTCGGGCTGGGGGCCGTAGTCAAAAAGCCCAAGTTCGCCGCAAAAGTCGCCAGGTTCGACGAAATAGAGCCCAACTTCGCGACCATCTATGGTAAAATCAACACCTTGCAGACGACCTTCAAACAGGAAGCAAACGTTGGCCTGCCGGGCGCCACTTTCCAGCACAACTGCCCGCCTTGCATACTTTTCCACGCTCGAGTGTTGTACCAGGCCCGCCAGTGCGTCCGGGGGGAGCAGGCGGAGCAGGGGGAAAAACCCGAGCAATTGGGGGGTGACTTGCATTGGTTCAGAACAGGCCCGGGGCTGGCATCGGAAGATAATTCCAGCGATTATAAGGACTTGGCTCCAACTGGCAATGGAGGGGCAACAAGCGTGTGTGATTACAGTCACTTACGTGTATGGGCAATTGCTTTATATTGCACAATACCAATTAAGCCATGATTGCGCGTACTCCGGGCTGAAGGCCATTGATGGGTCAGGCAGCCAACAGGAATGGCGGGGTTGTTAACTTATGAAAATCACAGACATCAGCAAAACTGATAGTTCACCGGCATTACGCAATTTTGCCATCTCATTTATGGCAATAGTGCTGTTGTGTTTGCCGTGCCTGGCTGTTTCGGCACAAACGGTTGCTGCCACATCCGGCTTATCTGCCGGCATTGGCGAAGTCACCTGGCTGCTTGGCAAGGCCTGGGTAAATCATGGTGGCGGCAAACGCGAACGCATCCATCAGGGCATGTTGCTCAGCAGTGCCGATGTTATTGAAACAGGTTCCAATGCCCACGTGCATGTGCGCTTCATTGATAACGCACTGGTCAGTGTAAGGCCCTCAAGCAGGCTGGAAATCCTCAGGTATGAATACCGTGCAGATGCCCCGGCCGAGTCAGCGGTCAAATTCAATCTGCAGGAAGGTATAACGCGGGCTATTTCTGGCGATGCCGCCAAAAGCGCCCGGGGTAATTTCCGCCTGAATACCCCTATAGCCGCCATTGGCGTGCGTGGCACCGACTTTGTTGTGAGTGCCAGGGAGCAGACAGTAAGTGCTCTGGTCAATGAGGGGGCGATTATCGTTGCGGCATTCTCAAGCTCATGTTTTGCTGATGCGCTGGGTCCTTGTAACAGCAGCGGAGTAGAACTCACCGGTGAGACCAGTCAGATTCTCCAGATCAGTGCCAGTTCCGGAACGCCGGTATTGCTCCCCTTGCCTGGTTCGGACATTCCCGATGCGCTGATGGCAGTAGCAGGCACGGATAATGAGCCTGCCTCTGTTGAATCAGAGAGCCAGGATGGTAATGAGAAGCTTGCCGAAACAGTTACTGTTACGGCGGTAAATCTGAAGCTTGCGGACGATAGTGTAACAACTATTACACAAACCCCTCTGCAGCCTCAGCCCGAGCCAGTGCCTGAACCCCTGCCTGAATTTACTCCCGATGTTGCCATTGCAGAGCCCGAGCTGGTCAACCGCCAACTTGTTTGGGGGCGTTTCAGTGAGTCGCGTACCGACAATGAAAGAATCACGACATCATTCCTGACAGCGTTTGAAAACAGGAAAACTACCGTTGCCAACAACCAATATGCACTGTTCAGACCAGAGCAGGATACCCAGCTGGTGCAAAGAGGCCTTGGTGTTGTTGATTTCAGTCTTGATCAGGCCCAGGCGGTGTTCAGTAACGGCAACGGCACTTCGCTGATGGATGTACAGGGTGGCGAGCTGAGTATCGATTTCAATCTGAATCGCTATTACACCTCCCTGAGTCTTGGTCATGATATTACCGGCGATGTCGGATTCTCCGACAGTGGTCGGCTCTATGGTGGTGGATATTTCCACAGCGATAATGTTAGCGCTGCAGAATCCCTCGCCGGCGCTGTATCGCTGGATGGGGCAGAAGCGGGTTACCTTTTCAGGAAACTGATTGAAGCAGGAAGCATTGAAGGTCTTACCTTGTGGAGCCGTGCTCCCTGATGACCAGTTCCGGCCAAAAACAGACAGCCCGCAACGCACTGAGCTTTGTGCTCAGCATTGCGCCTTTACAGGCGCGCATGCTGGTATTGGTCGTTGCCGGTTTGGTCACGATGCTGCTGACATTACTGGCATCGGACACTCTTGACCTGCTTGAAGAGCAGGCAGGAGCATTCGCCTGGCGGCTCAACCCGGAAACCACGCTGGAAGAGCGGGTAAGCATAGTAGCCATAGACGAAAAAAGTCTGGCAGAACTGGGCTCCTGGCCATGGCCAAGGGAAACGCTGACAACGCTGTCTGATGCGCTGGCAGATGCCGGTGTGCAGTTGCAGCTTTATGACATAGTGTTGCCTGAAGCCAGACCCGGTGATGAACAGCTGGCTGCAGCCTTGGAGTCCAACCGTGGTGTGCTGTCGCAAGCCTTTGCCCTGCAGGCGGGCCAGGCTGTGCAAACCGGTCAGATCACCCATCCTCTCAGTGGCATTGCCTGCAACAGCGAGGGCGCTGCTGCAACCGGGTTTATCGCTAATAATGCCAACTTTACCTCTGTAGCCAAGGGGCATATCACGCCAGTAGTAGACAGCGATGGCGCGGTAAGGAAAGTACCAGCGTTCATCTGTCATAACGGACAGCCCTACCCTGCCCTTGCCCTCAGTGCATTCCTGCAGGCCACTGGAGATACTTCCTGGGCAACTACGGTAGTGTCAGGTGAAGGCGTTTTTGCTCCTGCACAGCAATTGCAGTTCGATTCCTATCCCGGCATGACACTGCCGCTGGATGAAGCAGGCAATATCAGGGTTTCGTTCCGTAGCGCTCCTGAAACCTTCATTGCCTATTCGGCAGTAGATGTAATCAATGGTGAGATAGGCCCACAATTGCTTGAAAACACCTGGGCGCTGGTGGGTTACACCGCTTTCGGGCTGGATGATATTGTCCCAACGCCATTCAGTGGTGCGGCCCCTGGTGTGGAAATACAGGCCCGCCTGCTGGCAGGCATGCTTGATGGCAGCCTGCCTTACACGCCGCGCTCGGCAACTGCCATACAGCTGTTGCTGAGTCTGGTATTTGCAGGCGCCCTGCTGCTGTTGCTTTCGGCACGCGAGCGTTTTATTGGGCCCACCTTGCTGTTGTTTACCCTTGTGCTTCCTGCCATTTCCCTGTTCCTGCATGCCCGCCTGCTGCTCGGCAGCAATCTCTGGTTCGGCTGGCTTGCCCCGGCAATTTATGGCGTTCTGGCGGCCAGCTTGCTGATGCTTTATGAATACAGCAGGGTCAGGATGGAGCGGGGCCGCGTACTGAGCAACCTGAGCAGCTATCTCCCATCGAATGTTGCCCAGGAAATTGCTTATAGCCTGCCGAATTCAAGCATCAATGCACGTCGGGTCAATGCCACTATATTGAGCGCAGATCTCAGGAACTTCTCGGCCTATGGTGAAGCGCGCCTTCCGGAAGAAGCGGCAGCTCTGTTGCATTTCTTTTTTGTCAAAGCTGCCGCGATTATTGAAGCGAATCAGGGGCAGGTGCATGAATTCAAGGGTGACGGTCTGCTGGCTGTCTGGCATGGTCAAAACAGTGAGGCTGCCACACACGCCCTGAATGCCGCCAGCCAAATGCAGCGGGCCATTCAGGAGCAGTTGCCCCAGCACCCCCCGGCAGGCCTTGAGCCACTGGCATTGGGTATAGGTATCGAAACCGGCTCTGTGCTCATTGGATCCATTGGTCCGGCCAATCGCCGTACCCATACCCTGTTGGGCGAAACGGTAACTGTTGCCATGGGTATCCAGGAAATGACTGCAGAACTGGCCTACCCCGTACTGGTTGGCGAAAATGCCGCGAAGCAAATGGACTATGCCGGGCTGCAATCACAGGGCAGTTATCTGCTGAAGGGGCTACGCAGGCCGCATACCCTGTTTGCACCACCAATACAGACCTCAAGTGGCAACACCAAAGCCGATATACCTACCCTGAAAGTTCATCAAGGCGGACGTGCCTGAATCATATTGCCTGAAGTTAATAATCTCGGTTGATACCAAACTGCTACCGAATGAGAAAGCCTCCCAGAGCACCCGCTTGTGTATAAGGAACATACCAACGATCCGGCCTGCCAGTTGTTGCACAAAGCACAATCAGTTCTAATGCCGGCTTTACCCAAACTCCCTGTTCGCTCGTTATTCCCCGGCTGCGGGGTTGATTGCCCACTGAACCCGGTACACTGAACGTCTGCTTTGAAATGCATTCATTGAAGCAATACATCCGCAAAGAGGGATCAGGTTCAGGCAGTAAATTCCCTGTTTACATGAAAGTATGCCTGCTGCTGCAATTGTATTGTCTGCAGCCGCTGGCAGCACAAGCGCAGGCTTGCCTGCCACTGGACGACTTCTATGATGCAGTAGATGCAGGTCAGGCGGGAATTGCTGGCACCTTGCGCAACCTGATGCCTGCATGTCTGGAAAACACCGAATACTTTGCGCTACTTGGCGCGGCTTTGCTCAATACGGGGCAGGTTGCCGAGTCCATGGAGGCACTCGAGCGCGCCTTGTTGCTGGACCCGGAAAATGGAGCTGCCCAGATCGACTATGCGCAGGCACTTTATCTTGGGCAGCAACTTTTCCCGGCACTTGAAATCAATACCCGCTTGCTGGCAAGAACCGACCTGCCGCCCAATATCAGGGAGCTGCTGCAGCAAAGGCAGGCCTTGTGGCAGGCAGAGACCACAGCCTCCAGTCTGCAGGCTGAGCTCAGCCTTGGTTACGACAACAATCTCAATGGTGCACCGCTGAGCAATGAGCTCACCCTGACACTATCCGGAGAAACCATCACCTTGCCGCTGGCACCGAGCTTTCAGCCCCAGGAAGGACCCTACCTGAATACGCGACTGCTGGGATCAAGACAGAAACTGTCACCAAACGCACTCCATGAGGGCTATTTTGTCCTGCGCTCCCGCAACAGCGAATCTGGCAGCACGGATCTTGCCCAGTTCGACTGGCGCTATGCCCAAACCAGAACCTTCAGACGCTATCAATGGGGTTTTGAAGCAGGCACCAGTCATTTGTATTACGGCGGCAGCCCGCTGTTCAGCATTTATGAAGCCAGCGCCAGGATCAGACCGCAGGGCACCGGCTGCAAACCACAACTGTCTGTAGTCGCCCAGATCCAGCAGTACCATGGGCAGAGCATCATCAGTGGCCTGGAAAGCAACCTGTCAGCAGGCATCGAATGCAGACTTCCTGAAGCCAGTCAGGTATTCGGCATCAATGCCGGTTTGCTGGACAACCATGCTGCCGACAGCCAGAGACCGGGCGGGGACAGATCGGGCTGGCGGCTAAGCCTGTACTGGCAGACCACGATACTGGCGGGATTTCTCAATACCCAGCTGAACTTTGTCAGTCTGGATGATGACCAGGGCTATAATCCCTTGCTTGCCGGCGGTGCCAGCAGGAATGTGGACAACAAGGTGTTCAGGACCCGCTACAGCAAAAAACTTTCTGAAAACCTGACAGGGCTGATAAGTATTAGCTATCAAAAACAGGGTAGTAATATCAAAACCTTTGCCAATGACGGGGCAGCAGGTGAAATAGGGATAAATTTCCAATTCTGATCGTCGGAATGTGTAATTTTCCAATAATATCAATGTGTTAAGAGAGGCTTTTTATTCTGTTTGTTAAAACCTTGCAAAAATGATTCAACCCCATTAAGCTTGGTATGCTGTATGAGCCGGGAAAGGCTAATACCGGGCTTTTCAGCACAGGCTGAGCTGTTTCAAGCTAATTGCGTAACGTGTGACTGGTATCACATGGACTGTTACAGGCAGGGGATAGTATTGACGCTGTTAAACTAGGTTTTGACTGGCCCTTAAATAAAGCTATACAAACAATTGTTTTAATCTCGATCCGGATCCAATAAGGAGATCAAAAAAATGGCGTTAATTACGACCGAAGGCCGCAATGAACTGACAACTCTGTTTATTGCAATGTTCAAGGCTGCACCTGGTGCAACCAATCTTTCCACCATGGTGCAGGCTGTAGAATCTGGTTCAACACTTGCAGATGTTGCAGCCACTCTGGCAGCCAAACCAGAATTCAGCTCTGTATACCCGGGCTTCTTGACTGGTCAGGAATTCGCCGATAGGGTTGTAGCAAACCTGCTGACAAACGGAACTCCCGTGGCTGCAAAACAATTTGCAACCACCTGGATCCTGGGTCAGCTGAATGCCGGTACAAGCCGTTCTGTCATCCTTGCAAATGCTGTACAGGCACTTCGCGCTACAGCCAACGCCAACTACACTGAAGCCCAGGCGCAGCTGACCAACAAAGTTGCAGTTGCCAACTACTACGCCATCACCAAAGAGCAGAGCTCTACCAGCCTGACAGCACTTCAGGATGTTATTAAGAATGTCACCAATGATGCTGCTACTGTTACCGCTGCACAGAACTCCATCGACGCTGCTGCTGCACCCACTGGCCAGTCCTTCAGTCTCACTACAACTACGGATGCCGTAACAGGCGGTGCTGGTGACGATACTATCAACGCACCACTGGCTGGCACTGCCGGTACAACCATGACGTTCTCGGCCACTGACCAGATTAACGGCGGTGCTGGTCACGATACCCTGTACATTGAGAGCAACATCGCTGCTGTGAACTTGGCCCTAGCCAAGAGTGTAGAAGCAGTTAACATCAGTGCCAGCACAAATGCTGCTACTGTAACGCTCCCAACCGATAAATCCGCGGTCGCCCTTACTAACAGTGGCTCGACCCAAAACGTTACGTTCACGGGGCAAGCCAGCGGCGCTGCAACCCTAGCAATGGTTGGTGTCACCAACAACACTACTGAGCTCGGTTACACAGCTACCGCTTTGGCAGGCACAGCAGACAGCCTTGGCCTGACGCTGAACGCCACTACCG
>JAURLQ010000102.1 GCA_030831125.1 Gammaproteobacteria bacterium | reverse complement strand
GGTTTGCCATGCCAGTTGTTGGCAATAATGAAGCCGGGTGAATGGGCAATCACATGGGAGAACATGTCGCCATTGATCAGCCCAAGTGTGATGCCGTAGCTTGCACCATCGGAAAAGCCTCCTACAGCCATTCTTTTCGGGTCTACCGAGCAGAGCCCGAAAGTGGTTTGCAGATGTGCATCCAGTGTTTCAAAGTCGTAGGTGAAACCGTTGCGGATGCCGTCCCAGGTACCCTGACGGGAGCTGGGCGAGAGCAGAATGACGCCATGTTCATCTGCTGCAGCGCGCTCCTGTTCAAGTGTCCTGTCGCCATTGCCCCTTGCACCATGCAGCATCAATAAAAATGGCGCAGGTGTGCCTGCCTTGTATGTGGGGGGCAGATAAAGCAGGGTTCTGCGGCCGTCATTGTCCGCAATAATATGTTCACCTGGAGACAAGTCTTCAATGGGGCCTTGTGACCAAGGGGTGAAGCGGCCTGCCTCACTACGCTGGCCAAGTGTGGTATTGGCAAAGAGGGCTGCAGCTAGCAGGCTGCCGGTCTGCAAAAATGCTCTTCTTTCGGTATCTGGCGTCATGGTCTGTGCTCGCTTCGTTGTGCACGGTCCGTCAGTATGCTGCGTAAACGGGAGACGATAAAGAACCATGCGGTTCGGCTGTAGCGCTTGCGGGGCAGCTCATCACAGCCTGAAAGGAGCAAAGGGGCAGGCAAGTTATTATCAGTATCCTGTAATGCGATCCAATTGTTACAATAGGTTGCCCTTATGGAGGTGGGCGAACCAGATGCCAGACTGTCCAAAGCTTGTTGTTTCGGCACATAACTCCGGCCTTCGTTAATCTGGCTCAATAATAATAACAATCAGGTGATGCATTCTGGACGACAGCAAAAGTCAGTCGTCGAATTCAGAAATCAGGAGATAGCCATAATGAAAAAAAACATCTTCATCTTTTCCATCCTGCTATCCAGTTCCCTTGCCATGGCCCATCATTCAGGCGCCCCCTATGACAACGAGAAGCGCATCGAGGTCAGCGGTATTGTTGTCGAGTGGCAATGGCAGAACCCGCATGCATGGCTGCGCATGACTGCAAAAGACGACAGCGGTAATGATGTGGAATGGAATATTGAGGCCACCAGCCCGAATATTCTCATGCGTCAGGGGTGGCGTCGCAGTACGCTTGAAGCCGGTGATCCGGTAACTGTTCTTATCTATCCCCTGCGTGATGGCAGCCCAGGCGGCAGCCTGCTGGGTGCCCGTTTGGCCGATGGTGCCGAGCTTGGTGCGCCTCCGGGATCCAGTGCCAGTGGTCCACAGGCCGCCGAGTAGAACCGAGGAGTTACAAAAGTGAAAAAATTCCTGCTTTGCTGCTGTCTGCTGCCTTCATTGGTCTTTGCCCAGAGTACCTGGGAAAACCTCGATGGTCATCTGGGAGCGCTTTCCCGTGAAAATCTGGATATGGCCCGCGAACCTGCACCCATGGATGTAACCGGTACCTGGGGTATCAACATGGCAACCTGGCCATTTGTACCGCCAGAAACCTTGCTTCCTGAATACCAGACCATGGTTAACCGTGCTGCTGAAGCACGCGCTGCCGGGCTGGTCTACAACAATGATGTTGGTCTGTGCTGGCCGCCGGGCATGCCCATGATGATGAACCGCGTGTGGCCGGTCAATTTCATCCAGTTGCCAACGGCAATCGTGATCATCTCCAATTTCATGAACCAGGTACGCATGGTGTTCATGGACGGCCGGACACATACCGACCCGGATATTTTTGTGCCTTCCTACAACGGCGAGTCCATTGGTCATTGGGAAGGCAATACCCTGGTCATCGAGACAAAAAATTTCGGCGTGGATCATCACTGGATTACCGATGGTGTGCCTGCCACTGAAACACTCACCATGGTAGAAAGGATTACCCTGAGCAACGACGGTAATGAAATGGCCATCGAATATACCCTGACCGATCCGAATGTGTGGGAAGGTGAGTGGGTGAGCACCAAGCGCTACCGCCGTGAAGAGAAAGTGGATTTTCTGGAAGTTCACTGTTTGCCCGACCTCAATGAAGGGATCATGGCAACAGATGAAAAATACCGCGTAACTGAATAAGGAGGGCATATGAAAATCATTCCAGTTTTGGTTCTTGCACTGCTGGCCTTGCCCGCACTGGCGCATCATTCCTTTGCAATCTACGACTTCAATACGATGATTCCATATGAAGGTGTGGTTGAGGAGCTCGATTTCCGCAATCCTCATATTGCCATGAAGCTGAAAACCGAGGATGAAAACGGCAAGGAGATGATCATCGAGTTCATCGAGGGGCCTCCTGCCAATATGCTGGCCAGACAGGGTCTGAAACCCGACATGGTCAAGGTGGGTACCAGGATTACTGCAGTGGCATCGCCGCTACATGAAGACAAGACAAAATTTTTCCTGCGTATCATTCGCCTGGAAAACGGTGATGAGTATCAGTAAGGAGAAAGCCAGGATGAAGTTATCAATACTGTTTGCGGTTCTTCTATGCTCGCCACTGCTGGCCCAGGAGCGTCCGGATTTTTCCGGTACCTGGATGCCAGACCGCTCGCCGGATTTTGAAAGAAAAGCCTTTCCCCGTGCCAACTGGCCTTACACGGAGTACGGTCAGGAGCTTCAGGACGCCTATCAGGCTGTATTCGATCCGACAAAAGATGATCCGTCCTTTTTCTGTGTTCAACCGGGTATGCCGGAGAGCATGTCGCCAGCTGCGCCATTTCCACTGGAAGTAATACAGCGGGAACATGACATCACCATGTTTTTCGAAGCCTGGTCCCAATATCGCAAAATCTATATCGACGGATTTGAAAGACCGGAGCCCATCCTCAATTCACGTGCCGGTTATTCGGTGGGGCATTGGGAAGGAGACACACTGGTAATCGACACTAACTATCTTTCAGAAAGGCTTGTGGGGCGTACCCTGATGTCAGATCAGGCCACTTTCACTGAAAGACTGCACCTGGAAACGGGTGGTGATGGCAAGCGTCGCCTGATTTCGGATATCGTGTTTACCGACCCTGTGATGTACCGTGAGCCGATCATCCAGCGTGGTGTTTGGGTCGATTCCCCCAATACACCAATTCTTGAATATGTCTGTTCTGACGGCATCTATGCTGAACATCTGGAAGAGGTGCGTGCAGCAGGAGGCCGCTGAGCACATTCCTGTCACAGACTGTTGACAATGAAGAAAGCGGATTTGTCTGAGCCGGGATGTATGACTCAGGGCCCGCCCTGACGCTCCAGTGTAAAACTGCCGCTGTCACTGGCACTCTGCCAGGTGCCAGTCATGGTCCGGTTCATGGACCCGACATTGTCGAGTTTCCCTTGCGCGTTGATGTGCACCTGCATGCCATCGTCATCAGTCAGGTCTGTTTCCAGGCTGACTGACCAGTTGGAAGAATCCATATTCATGCTGCCCAGTTCTGTGGAACCAGGCCCCGGATTGATGAGCCCGCTGAGTTTCTGACCATCCCAGTTGAGGATCAGTGTCAGGAAATTACGATTGTTGTCATCAGTTCCCCAATAACCCTGCCAGGTGCCAACCAGCGGATGTCCCTGCTGGGCGATTGCAGGACTGGCAAGCATTGCCAGGAACAGTAAAGCAGACAGGTATCTGGGCATGTGTATCTCCGGCGAGTTCAGGGGGCAATGCTACTGATGCGACCGTCACCGATCATGGCATCCGGAGAAACATTGTTTTCCTGGCAAACATATTCGAAAAGCTCTTCACCCTCATTCCAGCCGAGTACAAATCCGCTGTCCCAGGGAGCATCATAGGCGCCTGGATCATCAATGGTTACATCATAGATCAGGGTGCTGAAGTTGGGGCGGCTGTATCGTTCGGTCAAATGCAGAGCAGTGGTGGTGGGAAGTCCATCACGGCTGAACCACGATTTTTCATTGAAGCCAACAGTATCGACAACCAGGGTGTCGCCCTCCCAGTGGCCGATTGAATGTCCAAAGTACGAGGGGCGCAAATTTTCCGGATGCTCTCTGCCATCCATGAAAATGACCCGCCAGGTCATCGCATTGGATGTTGTTATTATGTATACCCGGTCCAGGTCAGGCATATCGACAATCTCGAAGCCGTAAGGCGACATGATCTGGCGAGGGCCTCCTGCAGGCTTGCATCTGGTATAGGGTTCGCTTGCAAGATAAAGGTCGTGTCTGAAGTTGGTCAGTGTCCGGGCCCAGTCCTTCAGTGGAACATCATCGATATGGATGGGGGAGTTCAGGGTAGCTCTGGCTTCATAGGAGTCTGGATTTACAACCAGATTACCGGTTCGCCTGGCCCAGTAACCTGCGCCACCGGGTGCAGGGCCTAAGCTCACCCGACCTTCCTCATTGCGGGGTGCCGGCCGGTCATCCTCCAAAAATCCAGGACGTTGCTGGGCCTGCAGGGGCTCGATTGTGGTCAACAGCAACATCAAGCCCAGTGCGGTGGTCAACCTTGACCTGTTCAGATGTTTCTTGATCATGGTGTTACTCCCGTGAGGGTAGGGTGCAGCCTGGGACAGGTTCATTGGCGATTGTCCTGGCAATAGGATTCCGGCAGCTCTTCTCCCGGCATCCACTGCAGATCCCAGCTGCTGGTCCAGGGTCTGGTATAGGCGCCAGGGTCATTTACCGTGACTTCATAACGAAGCGTGTTGAGATCGGTTCTGTTGAATTTTTCCGTCAACTCGAGCAGTCTGGTGTGAGGCAGACCACCATTGGAAAACCAGAAGCCTTCATTGAAACCGGTGGTATTGACCACAAGTGAGTCTCCTTCCCACAATGCTGATGAGCGGCCATAAAACAGTGGATTGTCATCATTGCCGCTGACCTGTGTTACATCTTCACGGCCATCAGTATAGACAAGACGCCAGTTGCCGTTTCCACCACTCATGAGTACAAAAATACGATCACGATTTCGCTCTTCCACGAACTGCACGCCATAGGGTACCTGGAACTGGCGCGGTCCTCCCGGTGGGATGCAGTAAAGAAACAGTGGGTCATCCTTGCCGTCGTTGAGTTGACGCAGCGCATAAAGATCGTGTGCCCAGTCCTGGAAAGGCGCTACTTTGCTGCTGTCATTGATGTTCTCAAGCATGCCGTGTTTGTCAAAAGCTACATTCACCCCGTCTTCCACAAGCGAATTCTTGCCCGGAGCTGTCCAGTACCCGGTTTGTCCTGGTGCCGGACCAAGTCGAGGTTGGCCATCAGGCCATCGTGGGGTGGGTCCAGACGGGCGATTGGCCAGCTTCTGCTGAATCAGGTCATCAGGCACCATGAACATCTCTGTGTTGTCCGGGCCCAGCACTTTCTCTGCCCAAATCTGATGTGAACCATTGCGGGCCTCATAACCACTTACGCGGATAGTAGCTCCCGGGGCCAGGGTGTCGGGTTGCCATCCACTCCATTCGAGCTCAGTCGGATCGGCGAGTTCTATGGCCCAGTTGACAGGTGTTCCTCCATCCTGCGGGACATTGATATAGATGTGGGCGTGGGGACTTGACCAGTCAATTGCGGTGATCTGCCCCTCCAATTCCAGTTGACGGCTATCGTCAAACTTGGCCTGCACAGGGTGGTGGGCAAGGGCTGGTTCGACAAAACCGCACAGAACAGCAATCCGGGAGATGCGAACGATGGTACGCACCAGCATATACCTCATGGATGATTCCCCTTCACAAAATGATGTTTGGTAACTACCGTACCACGTGGTTCTTTAGAACACTGATTTTTCTGGTAATTTTTATCACAAAAGCACCTGTGGTAAAACAGCAGGATCAAGACATTTGCAGAAATAACAGATGAAGTTGTACCGTGTTTCAGTCAAGACGGGAAACGTTGACCTTTACTTCAGGTTTGTGTGTACCGCCTCCGAGCACGACTCCGCGCAGGGGGGTTACATCCATGTAATCGCGTCCCCATGCCAGGGTCATGAATTCATGATTGGCCATTTTGCCATTGGTGGGATCAAATCCTGTCCAGCCCATTTCGGGTGACCAGCTTTCTATCCAGGCATGGGAAGCATCACTGCCCATCAGTTTTTCCACGCCTGGTGGCGGTTCATTGAGGATATAGCCGCTGACATAACGCGCTGGCAATTTCAGGGAACGCAGGCAGCTGAGCATCAAGTGGGCAAAATCCTGGCATACCCCCCGCTTGTTTTCGAAAACTTCCTGAACGGGTGTGGAAACCGTCGTGGCCTGTGGGTCATAGGTAAAGTCGTTGTATATTTTCCGGGTAAGTTCCAGCATCGCCTCACTCCACGGACGGCCTGGTGTAAAGCACTGGGCAGCAAACGCGGCAGTCTGTGGTAAACATTCCACATAAGGTGAGGGCAGACGCATTTCTGCAATTTCCGGTGGTTCCAGCTGATAGTGATCAAGGTGAAGTGCATTTTCCCAGGCTTGGCTGTGATGCAGTATTTGCGCATCGGTAATCTGGACTTCAATCATGGAACTTGAAGTTACACTGAGCTCGTCATGCGGTTCATTGATCAGAAAACTGCAGGAAAAGTTGCCAAAATAATCCTGGAGTTCTGTGTGTTCAGTAGGAGAAGGGTGACAAACCAGCCTGTGTTCAAGCACTTTTTGTACTGCAGTATTACGTGGAGTCAGGTGAGCAAAATGCTGGCTCTGGCTTACGTTGCTGCTGTAATGGTACAGGGTTTCATGGGTAACCCTGTATGTGCAGACTTTGTTGTTCAGTGCCATGGACTGCTCCAGTTGCCCTGAACGCCACCTGGCAAGGTGAAGAATCTGGTGGTCAGTTCATCGCTGAGTGCGTATGTGCTGTTATGCAAGGTATTCAGGGCATCCATGAGTCTGGTGCTGTCAGGTTCAAAGTCGTGACGGATATCCAGCTGCTGAACCAGAATTTTTCCTTCAAGAAGCAGCTCACTGCCGCATGGGTCTTTCGGCGACAGATGTGCCATGTAATCCAGAATACCCTTGACCTGGAACATCATTGCTCTCGGGTTGGAGATGTCACGAATCAACAGATCCATAACGGGCAGCCATTGTGGTTGGGACATGTATCTTGAACGATAGGTAATTACCGAATCGCAAAGCTCAAGCAGCCATGTCAGCCCGGAATCCCTGCCTTCATCGCAGGCAATGCTGAACAGTCTGGTCATGAAGCTGAGCCGCTCGATACGACGGCCTATGGAAAGGAAGCGGAATCCGGTATCGCGATTCATGCTGTCCAGGGCAAAGCCCGACAGGGTGGTCATGCTCAATATCACTGTATCCAGCCACGCTAGACTTTCATCAATAGTGGATTCCTTGTTGAAGGAAGGGTGCCGCAGCAGTTGGTTTACTGCCCGCCAATGGTCTCCTGAAAGCCGATGCCGCAACTGGAAGGCAATTTGATGCAGATGCCTGAGATTGCCTGCCAGACCAAGAGGATGATTTTCCTTTGTGGAAGCACTCAATAGTTCCTGCTCGATGTTTTCAGTTTCCTTGTTTGCAAGTCCCCAGGAAATGGCCATGGCATGCAAGGGGGCGTGTCTGCCATCTTCGTACTCATAAAGTGCAGCCCGGAGTGCAACCCTGAGCAGTCTGGCGATGCTTTCGCAGCGCTCGCAGGTTCGACCGAACCAGAATTCATTTTCGGCAACTCGGGATGTGACGGCGCTGTTGGCAGATACCAGATCATCCGCAGAAAACGAGTTTCTGAGCAGGGTAAGCTGATTGCCCAGCGGATTGTCTGACAGCACCCAGGTGTCTTTGGAGCTGCCGCCCCTTTGCATGGAAACTATGCGGGAATTGTTGCTCGACGCGACTCTGGTGAGTCCGCCGGGCATGACGATGTAATTGCCAGAACTGGCAATACTGCTGTGCAGACGCAGGCCAATACCTCTGGGCTGCAGTTTGTCTCTTGTTCTGCTGGTCAAAACGGGTGCCTGAGACATCTGGACCAGCTCCTGGGCCAGATAACGTTCTGGGTGCTGCTTGATCTGGTTTTGCAGATGCTGCCAGCGACTCTGGCCCAGATTGTTGGCAAATATCGGCTCGAATGAAAAGCCCGGATCGGCAGGTTTGAAGACCAGCGATTTATATTGTTTGAAGGCATTTTCCATTGCTGCAGGCTCACCACACCACCAGGTTGCAATGGAGGGCAGCAGGAGTTCTTCCTTGAGCAATACCTTGCAGAGTCGTGGCATGTACCCCATCAGGGCACCAGCTTCCAGAATGCCGGAACCGGGCGGGTTGGCAACCAGTACGCTACCGGTACGAACGCATTGCATCAGCCCGGCAATACCCAGGGTTGAATCTACACGCAATTCCAGCGGGTCGCAGAAGCTGTCGTCCTGTCGCCTGATAATTGCATGCACACGACGAGGCCCTTCAATGGTCTTGAGCCACACCTTGTTGTTGAACACAGTCAGATCGTTTCCTTCAACCAGTCTGAATCCCAGATAACG
This sequence comes from Gammaproteobacteria bacterium, assembly GCA_030831125.1. Classification (GTDB taxonomy): domain Bacteria; phylum Pseudomonadota; class Gammaproteobacteria; order Pseudomonadales; family Pseudohongiellaceae; genus CAILUG01. The sequence continues at coordinate 2,730 of JAURLQ010000102.1, read as the reverse complement.
TGCCAGAAGGGCATGTTCAAAATAGGTTTCATTGAAGGGGCCGGGTGTGAGTACAACAGCAAGAGGATGACCATCCCCTATGGGTGCGTTGTAGATAAGGGCATCCCGCATGGTTGAGAAATACTGCGCCAGATGACGCACACCCATGCTCCGGAAAAGTTCGGGAAAAGTCTGGGAAGTAATGAGCCGGTTTTCCAGTGCATAGGCTGCACCGGAAGGTGCCTGGGTGCGATCAGCAATGACCCACCATTGTCCATCCGGAGATCGGGCCAGATCTGCACTGTAGATATGCAGGAAAATGTTGCCGGGTGGCTTCATGCCATGGGCATTTCGAAGAAAACCACTGTGGCCCAGAATCAGTGAGGCCGGTACCAGGCCTTCTGTCAGAATTTTTTGCGGCCCGTACAGATCTGCCAGGATCCTGTTGAACAATCTTGCACGCTGGGCGATGCCTGCCTGCAGGTGCTGCCACTCGTCGGTTGATATTACCAATGGCAATACATCCAGTTCCCACTGTCTGTCCTGACCTTCAGGATCGTTGTAAACGTTGTACGTAATACCGCTATCCCTGATATGGCGGCGGGCAGAGGCAAGACGTGCGTTTATCGATTTGTTGGGTGTACTGACCAGGAGGTCGTAAAAGGCTTGCCAGTGGGCTCTGGGTATTCCCGGGGCTTCGAACATTTCATCAAAGCGATCCGGGGGAATCGGATATTGGTTGACAGTATTGCCAGAGTCTTCCAATGGAGAGTCCTTTGATCCTGCCTGTTTGTTGTCGTCGAACATAATTACCGGAAGCAGAGCCGTTAACGTGATGCTTTGGCTCAATGGTGGATTTTCCGGCTCGCGGAAAACATGTCACTTTACCCAAGCGCAAAGCTGCTGGAAAGAGAGTTTTGAAACAAGTGCAGGGAGGAGGCTGTACTGATAATGAAAAAAAGGGAGCCTTGGCTCCCTTTTCCTTTTTATATCAACTGCTTGGTGTGTATCAACGCGGGCTGAGTTTCCAGAGAGTGCCGTCGCCATTGTTGTTGCCACCATCATCAATTGCCCACAGGTTCTGGTCAGGGCCTTCCTTGATGCCGCGCATGGACAGGCCCATGACGAAACGCTCGGCTTCCTGGGCATTTTCTCCGTTCACCGCAATGCGCACGATGGAGCGGGAGGAACGACCTGTTATGAAGGCATTGCCTTTCCACTGCGGGCCAAAGGCGTCGCCATTGTAGAAAGTCAGGCTGGTGGGGGAAATTACCGGATTCCACCAGACCTTGGGTTTCTCGAAGCGGCCTTCGGTGTCGGTGTCGTGATCAGGAATGATGATACCGTTGTAGTGGTTGCCGTTTGAAACGTAGGGATAGCCGTAGTTGAGGCCGGGTTTGACGAGATTGAGTTCGTCACCACCGCGAGGGGCCATCTCGATGTTCCAGAGATTGCCGGTAGCATCAAAGGCAATGCCAAGCGGGTTGCGATGGCCCATGGACCAGACTTCTGCAGCCGGACCACCCTGGGCAGCAAAGGGATTGCCGGCAGCAGGTGAGCCGTCGTCGTTCAGGCGCAGGATTTTGCCCATGTTGGTGTCGAGTCTTTGTGACGGGCTCATGGGAGGATTTTCGGAATTGTTGTTGCGCTCGCCTGCAGAGACGTACATATAGCCTTCATCATCGAAAAGAATGCGATGGCTGAAATGGATGGCGCCGGTTACTTTGGGCACTGAACGCCAGATAACTTCGAGGTTTTCCACTGCTGGTTTTGACAGGTCCAGTGTACCGCGGGCCACTACTGCACCGCTGGTGTCATCGGCGCCGCCTTCAACATAGCTGATGTAAACCACATTGTTGCTGGCAAAGTCGGGATGCAGTTTGATGTCGCCAAGGCCACCCTGGCCACGGTAGACAACTTCAGGAGCACCGGCGACTTCGGTTTTCTGGCCGTCCTGGGTAACCAGCTGGATGGTGCCGGCTTTTTCGGTGACCAGAATGCGGCCATCCGGCAGGAATTCGAAAGCCCAGGGCTCGCGGAATTCTGCAACCGCAGTGGAAACGAAGGGGTAGGGTCGCTGCGCCATCGCAGCTGTGCCCATCAGCAGCGCTGCTGCAAATAAAAACAGGCGTTTCATGGTGATTCCTCTCTGTATCAATGGCATTACCAGTATGGTTTTGTCAGTTGGGGCCCCATGGCGATTGCCATATTCTTGATTCCGCAATGGGGTGTATTTGTTCCTGTTGCTCTGCTTCAGACCGGCTGCATGCGTTTTCATTGCCGGGCTGAGGGGACAGGCAGTATATAAGTCGGATTATGACAGTACAACTTGGCCAGGCAGGGTATTTTGATGCTGGTTGAATTTTCACTGGCCCTGACAAGCGGCATGCAACCGCAGCCGAGCCCCCATGGATGGGTTTACGGCGTGTCGAAGCAACAACTGCTGTATGCCGCGATGCCACTGGAAACAACTTTCAATATGCAAGAACAAACATGACAAACATGGGACACCCACTCCGGACCCAGTGGCACCCGGCCTACCAGGGTGAGCTCAGCTCGCTCGCTCATGCTCCTCACCTGACTCCCCCTGCTTCGGCCTGATATACCCTGTTGTAGTGGGTGTTGTAGTGGGTGTCCTTTGGTTTGTTCTCCGGACCCAGTGGCACCCGGCTTGCCCGGATTATCTGAGGAACCTTTCGAAAGCCCGGTTCAGCAGTTCCTGGGCCGGGTCTACCGGTGGTGTGGCTTCCT
>JAURLQ010000013.1 GCA_030831125.1 Gammaproteobacteria bacterium | reverse complement strand
TGGTTGGCAGCATTGTCGACCAGTTTTTCCTCATCCAGTGCCTTGTAGACTGCCAGTCCGGCAGCACAGGCCAGTGGACTGCCACCAAAGGTAGAACCGTGATGGCCGGGCTTGAGGACATTGGCAGCTGCCCCTGCTGCCAGGCACACCCCAATGGGGTAGCCATTACCAAGACCCTTGGCAGTTGCCAGAATGTCGGGCAACACGCCTTCGTGCTGGTATGCAAAATACTTGCCCGTGCGGCCATTGCCGGTCTGGATTTCATCCAGGATCAAAAGCAGCTTGTACTGGTCACACAAGGCACGCAGTCCCTTGATGTAACCGGGGGACGGCATGACCACACCACCTTCTCCCTGTACGGGCTCCACCATGATGGCGATCATCTGTGGTGTGGTTTTTATCAGATCCTCGGCAGCGGCAAGATCGTTGTAGGGTGCGCGCACGAAGCCATCCAGCAAGGGGCCGAAGCCTTCCTGGTATTTGGGGCTGTGGGTGGCCGTCAGTGCACCCAGGGTACGACCATGGAAGGCACCAGTGGTAACCATCATAGTCGGTACTTCCAGTCCACGGGCATGGCCTACCTTGCGGGCCAGCTTGATGGAGGCCTCAATGGCTTCTGCACCGGAATTGCAGAAAAACATCTGCTGCATGCCGGATTTCTCACTGAGCACAACAGACAGAGCTTCCTGCTGCGGGATGCGGTACAGATTGGAAGTATGCACAAGCGTGCCGACCTGTTCGCGGATGGCGGCAATGAAGCCGGGATGGGAATGTCCCAGTGAATTGACAGCCACACCCGCAACAGCATCGAGATAACGTCGGCCGTCGCTGTCGATCAGGTAGTTGCCTTCACCACGGACGAAAGCCACCGGGGCTCTGCCATAGGTTGTCATCAAGGTCACCGGAATATCAGCGAGTGCGTTCATGTTGTTTCTCCAGGCTGTAAGGGTGCGTGTTCGTCGACCACTGCACCGCTTGGCTCTGTTTCCAGGGCCCAGAAAATGAAAAAGGCAGCCAAAGCCGCCCGACGAGGCGGGCATTTTAATGAAAATGGCAGTTGTTGCAACGATTCACCCATGAATCCAAAGGAGAAGCAGAGACTATCGGCAGGTTGACCCCTTAATGAAAATGGCAGTTGTTGCAATGATTCGGACGCTAAGGCAGCCGCAAACACAGTGCTATCGGCAGGTCGTCGCCTTATTGAAATCTTTACCAGCCAATGAATCGGCCCGGGATTATTGCTTCTTCGACACGCCGTGAACCCGGTCCAGTCATCCGGCATAGCCGGATGTCGCTCCACCTCACGCAAAGCTTTGCTTTGCATGCATTCGGCTCCGCCCATGGGGGCTCGACTGCGGCCCGCAAGCGGGTCCAGCCACCCGCTCTCGCGGGTGTCGTTCCGCAATGCCGCAAGCTACGCTTGCAATACGCATTGCTTCACCCATGCCGCAGACGGTCTCAGACCCAATAATCCCGGGCCGCTCCCCAGTAGGGCTGAGAATTCAAGCCAGACGACTAACGGTGCAATGGGAGGGGAGTGTCAGGAAGTTTTCCCGGATATTAAAGGCAGCCTCCACGGTTTGAAGTGGTAAGATAGCTGGCTTGACGAGACAGGACTCATGAAGAAATATCTGGCCGACTATCTGGTTGTTCTTGGCGATGGACGGAAGCATCTGATCTGGATAGTACTGCTGTTGCTGTGCTCCGGTGTGTTGGATCTGCTGGGTCTGGGGCTGGTGGCACCACTGATTACGCTGATTCTCAGCAATACACCCGACAGCCAGGCATCGTCCGTGATACTGGTGCTGACGGCCGAAGGTGTCGACAATCGTCGTGAACTGTTGGTCCTGATGGCCTTGCTTGTCGTGGCCGTGTTCACGGCAAAGGCAATGATGTCCATCTGGATACAGTTTGTCATTACCCGCTTTTCCGAAGCCAGCCGTGGCAAACTCATGCGAATGCTGTTGAAGCATTACCTTTATGCCCCCTGGGAATTCCATCTTTCCCGAAGTTCCAGCAAGCTCATGGCTGCCATTACACAGCATACCGGCACCTATGCAGGCGGCACGCTCATGTCATCCATGCGGCTTGTTGCCGACAGTGTTGTATTCCTGTTTATCGGCGCTTTTCTGATCTGGACTGACTGGCTGGCACTGCTGTTGCTGATGCTCGTAGGCTCAACACTGGGCGTGTTCAGCATGTTGACCAAAAAATGGTTTCATCGCGTGGGCAGGGAGCAGAGCAACGAGTATGAGAATTTCATGCGGGTGACTGCAGACTCTATAGGTACCCTTCGTGAAGTCCGGCTACTGGACAGGGAACGTTATTTCATGGACAGACTCAAGGGACATACCGACAATTTTGTACACTGGTCATCCCGTGCTGCGGCACTGGGGTCCATGCCACGCTACCTGCTGGAAATATGTCTGGTGATCTTCATGCTGTTGATAGGCGTGGTAGCGATATACAGAAGCATGCCATTGAATGAACTGATCAAGGTGCTGGGTGTGTTTGGCGTGTCCGGTTTGCGGCTCATGCCAGCGAGTACTTCCCTGATCACAAGTATCAACAGCCTGCGTTCCTCCCGCCATGTGCTGGAGCTTTTCGCCGATGATTTCCGCCAGATCAGCCGGCAGGCTGTTACTGAAAAAGACAGTGATAATGCCGGGGCTGGGGCAGAAAAGTTCAGCGAGCTCTGTTTCAGCAAGGTGTCGTACGCTTATCCAGGCACGGAAAAACCGGTTATCAAAAATCTGGATTTCCGTCTCAAACGTGGACAGGCAATGGGTATTATCGGGCGCACCGGCAGCGGCAAAAGCACGCTGGCCGATATGCTGCTGGGCTTTCTCAAGCCGCAGCGTGGTGTCATTACTGTCAATGGCAAAGACATCCATGGGGATGATGCGGCATGGCAACAGCGGCTGGCCTATATTCCCCAGAGTATCTACCTGCTGGACGATACCCTGCTCAGCAATGTGGCTTTCGGCATGGATCCGGAGGAGATCGACAGGAAGCGCCTGCAGGATGCGTTGGAGGCTTCGCAACTGCTTGAAGTTGTGGAGGGCTTGCCGGAAGGGCTGGATACCAGAATAGGGGCGAACGGTATTCGGCTGTCGGGCGGACAGCGCCAGCGTGTGGCGTTGGCAAGAGCCCTGTATTACAACCGCGAGATCATTGTCATGGATGAGGCTACCTCGGCGCTGGACAAGAATACCGAGGCAGAAGTGGTCAAGGCGATAGAGCGGCTGCATGGAGACAAGACACTGATCATCATTGCACACCGGCTAAGTACCCTGGAAAGCTGCGACCTGATCCTTGATCTTGAAAAGGGGGTCATGACCGATTATGCATCCCTTGCGCCGATCGTCTGAATGACATGTGTGGTCGCTTCCAGATAAAAGCTGATGGCAAAACTGAAGCGCTGATGCAGCGTGTGAACGCTTCGGGACCACTGCGTTATGCCGACGATGTAGCGCCGGGTGCCTGCATTTCCATCATCCGGGAAACGGCACAGGGCAGGGAAGTTGCCGATGCGCTGTGGTGGCTGCTGCTGGATCGTAAAACCGCCAAACCCGACTACCGTTATCCTTCCTTCAACAGCCGTTCTGACCGTCTTGAAGACCCCAAGGCGCTCTCGTACAGACCCTTCCGGGAATCCCGCTGCATTATTGTGGCCAGCGCCTTTGTCGAGGGCCTGGGCGACAAGAAAACTTATCACAGAATCGAGCTGGAAGACCGGGCCATTGCTTTCGGTGGGCTGTATCGCACCACCACAGATCCGCAAACCGGACAAGTGTTGCACAGCGCCTCCATCATCACCTTGCCCCCGCCGGATCAGTGGCGCACAATTCATCCCAAGTCCATGCCGCTGATGCTGGACTTCGAGAATGCAGCGCTGATCGACCAGTGGCTTGGCCCGGATTTCCGGGATGTCACTGTCTTCAGTGCCCTGCTGCAGCCACAGATACGCTGGCCGCAGCTGCTGACCCCGATAGACAGGCCCAGCAAATGGAATCCGGTCGGCGCCAGCTTCCGTATTTCCTGAACAAGGTAACGCATGAAAATAGACATCCTCCCGCACCGGTTCGAGGCAGCCTCGCTCCCCCTGCCGGTTTACACATCCCGCGTGCCAGCCGGTTTTCCGTCTCCGGCAGATGACTATATTGAAGACTGGCTGGACCTGAACCAGCACCTGATCAAACATCCCTCGGCCACTTTCCTGGCCTATGCTTCCGGCCAGTCCATGGTGCAGGCCGGCATACTCGATCGTGCCATCCTGGTGGTGGATCGTGCCTTGACCCCGCGTCATCGTGATATCGTGATTGCACGGGTGGATGGCGAGCTGACCTGCAAGCTGTTCGACAGCCAGCGTCGCATGCTGGTTGCCGCCAATCCGTCCTACAGCCCCATTTCACTGGATGAATGCAGCGACTGTGAAATCATCGGTGTGGTGATCCATGCCATCAACAAGCTATGTTCGCACTCGTAGACTGCAATACCTTCTACGCCAGCTGCGAGCAGGTGTTCCGGCCCGACCTGCTCGGGCAACGGATTGTGGTGCTCTCGAACAACGACGGCTGCATCATTTCGCGCAACCGGGAGGCGAAGGAAGCCGGCGTACCCGAGTTGGTGCCGTATTTCCAGATGCGCGAGCAGGTAGAAAAGCTGGGTTGCCATGTCTTTTCCAGCAACTATGAACTGTATGGCGACCTTTCTGCCCGGGTGATGCGGCTGCTGGAAGACTGGGCAGCAGAGATAGAAGTCTATTCCATCGATGAAGCCTTTCTGCGGCTGTTGCCGGGGGACTACCCTCAGCAGGGTACTGACATCAAGCAGATGCTCTGGCAGCAGACCGGTATTCCGGTGTGTGTTGGCATCGCCCCGACCAAGACCCTGTCCAAACTGGCCAACCGGGCTGCCAAGAAAATTCCGAAGTTCAACGGTGTCTGTGTGCTGGACACGCCCGACAAGTGGGAATGGCTGTTGGCCAGAATTTCTCCGAAGCAGGTCTGGGGAGTGGGTAGCCGTATTACCGAGCGCCTGCAGAGGCTGGGTATTAATACCGCACTGCAGCTGGCAAAAGCAGACCAGAAATGGCTGCGGCGGCATTTCAGTGTAGTACTGGAACGCACGATCAGGGAGCTCAATGGCGAACCCGCTCTCGACATGGACCTGGAGCCGGCGCCGAAAAAGGAAATCATCAGTACCCGTTCATTCAGCTACAAGGTAACCGAATTGAGGGAGCTTCAGCAGGCGATCAGCAGTTATGCTGCAAGGGCTTGCGAAAAACTGCGCAGACAGGATGGTTTGACGCAGCAGCTGTGGGTGTATCTGGAAAGTTTTGATCGCACAATAGGCTATTATCACCGTCAGGCTTTTGTGCAGCTGCCGCATCTGAGCAACGATACCCGGCAGATTGCTGCCATGGCATCAACAGCCATCGTGCCGCTGTTCCGCGAAGGTTTGCGCTACAAGAAATGCGGTATAGGGCTGCTGGATGTGCGCACGACAAAATACGAACAGCACGACCTTTTTACGCCGCAGCAGAGCGAGCAGTCGCGCAGACTCATGACGGTGCTGGACGGCATCAACAAGCGTTATGGTCGCCAGACCCTGACGCTGGCAGCGGCCGGCATAAATCCGCCGTGGTCCATGAAGCGTGACTATATGTCGCCACGCTATACCACCCGCTGGACCGATCTGCCGGTTGTGCGCTGCTAGGAGCCCGTCGGACTTCCCCTCGCAACGAACACTCAAGTCCGACAGACTCCCGGAAGGAATGGAAATAATATGTCAGGTATGTCATGGATAAGGGAAACTGCAGGGCAATGGATTGCGGTTAACAGAATGAGCCGTGCAGTTGCATTGCTGCACAGATTTGCTTTCTGGGTGGAACAGCAGTATCACAATGAAAGCGGCGACTCGGCCACCAACGGGGAATATGACCTGCTGCAGAAGTTGCAGTGCGAGGATTTCCGCATTGTGATTGATGTCGGGGCCAATGTCGGCGACTGGAGTGTGGTGGCGGCACAATGCTGGCCCTCATGTCGTGTCCATGCCTTCGAGATTGTGCCGCAGATATTCGCCGATCTGCAGGAGACGGTAAAAATCTCCGCTTGTCAGAATATCACGGCGGTAAACAATGGATTGGGCAATGAGCAGGGAAAAATACAGATACACTACTATCCTGAACATCCCGATCTCAGCTGTGAAGGGCCCAGGCACAACTATCATTCGATTGTCGTGGATGCCACAACAACCACTCTGGTGGATTATTGTGCCAGTGCCGGTATCGGGATTATCGATTTTCTGAAAATCGATGTGGAAGGAGTGGAGTACAAGGTGTTGCAGGGTGCAAGCGCACTTGTTGATGCAGGTGTAATACACTGCATTCAATTCGAATACGGGGCTTTTTCCCTGGATACCCGATTTCTGCTCAGAGACTATTATGAAATGCTGGGCGCAGGGTACTGGATCGGTAAAATCTATCCGGGATATGTGGATTTCCGGGATTATGACTGGAGAATGGAAGATTTCCGTTTCTGTAACTATCTTTGCGTTTCAAGGAGCAGGCCAGACCTGCTGGACAGACTTGCGTTATAGCGGACAACCCTGTCACTGGTCTTAACCACATCGGCAAACAGGCTGTATATTCCAGTTTGCTGAATTTCAGACAAGGCATACATGATGCTGGAAAACCTGCAGGTACTGATCAGCGCGTTGCTGGAGCGTTTTGAGAGGATGGTGTCGGGTCCGGCCACCCATCTTCAATTGTTCATGCTGTTGTTTGTATGCCTGTTTTCCTGGTTGCTGGCCCGAACCATCCGCAACAGATTCAGGATACTGCGGGAACTCGATGAAAGTGCCGGAACCCGAAGACTGCTGCTCTTTCGCCTCGGGCACATGCTGACGCCTCTGCTGGTCATCATCCTGCTGAAGGTGGTATCTGCGGTTCTGTTGGCAGATCTCCCGGTCTGGCTGCTGGATACCGGCATCAATATTGCGCTGATTTTCCTGTACATCGCCTTCGTCAAAGACTTCATCAACAACAGTCTGGTATCCAAACTGATGCTGTACATCGGTATCAGTCTGTTGACGCTCAATGCCTTTGGTGTGCTTGCCGATATCGCGGGCGCGCTGGATACACTGGCCATCAGGCTGGGCAATATCCGCATATCCATGCTCGGGATCATGCGGGTGGCAATATTCGGCTCCTTTATCTTCTGGCTCGGCAGGGTGTCGAGCAACACCGGGCAGGAAATCATCCGTAACCAGCAGGCGCTGGATTTCCGCACCCGTGAGGTAGCTGCAAAACTTTTTGAAATTGCCATTTTTATCGCTGTATCAATACTGCTGTTGCAGGTCATGGGCATCAACCTTACGGCGCTGGCCGTATTCGGCGGGGCTGTAGGTGTCGGACTCGGTTTCGGTCTGCAGTCCATCGCATCCAATTTCATCTCCGGCATCATCATCCTGCTGGACCGTTCGCTGGGCATCGGCGATTTTGTTGAGCTGGAAGATGGCCGCAAAGGTTATGTCACTTCAATGAACATGCGTTCAACCACACTTGAAACTTTCGATGGCAAGGACATCATGGTCCCCAACGAAATGTTCATCTCGTCTACCTTTGTCAACTGGACACGCAAGAACAACAAACAGCGTTATCGCGTCGATTTTTCCGTGGCCTACGATTCGGATATCCGTAGACTGGTGGATCTGATCAAGGTTGCAGTTGCCAGACATCCGCAGGTGCTCAGTGGTGATGACTATCCCTTTGAGGAACAGCCCGACTGTGAAATCGACAGCTTCGGCGATTCAGGGGTGAACATGTTCGTGGAGTTCTGGATGGAAGCCATCGATGACGGCAAGAACCGGGTAGGTGGCGATCTCATGCTGATCATTTTTGAGACCATGCGTGAAAATGGTTTTACCATTCCCTTCCCGCAGCGTGAAGTAAGGATGCTCTGAATGCAGTATCAGCAATCATGAATGCCATAGATCTCAGCCTTTTTGTCAGTCGTATGGAATCCATTTGTGTAGAGATGGGTGTGGTACTGCGGCGCACCGCATTTTCTCCGAATATCAAGGACCGTCTTGATTTTTCCTGTGCCCTTTTTGATGCACAGGGAGGCCTTTGCGCCCAGGCAGCACATATACCGGTGCATCTTGGCAGCATGGCTTTTGCAATGGCTGATGTGGTGAACCGTTTTGACTGGCAGGACGGAGATACCGTTATTCTCAACGACCCCTTCATGGGCGGCACACATCTGCCGGACGTCACGCTGATCACCCCTGTTTTTGTGGATGCTGCGCTGCAGGGTTTTGTGGTCAATCGTGCCCATCACGCCAATATCGGTTCCGACACGCCCGGCTCCATGCCCAATTCCACGACCCTTGAGGAAGAAGGTATTGTCATTTCTCCCAGATACCTGGTGAAAGCCTCGATTGTGGATGATGCCTTTTGTAGAGAACTCGCCCTGAGGCTGGGCCTTTTGGCACCTGCTGTGGGGTCTTTGCCCGGTGGCGATCTGGCGGCACAGTTCAGTGCAAACCGGGTAGGGCGCGCACGCTTGCTGGCGCTGATCGACAAAATGGGGGTGCAGGCCCATGCCGGCGCTCTGGTTGAACTCAATCGTTACGGTGAAGCCCTTACCCGTGCGGCGTTGGCAGATTTGCCCAAGGGCACCTGGCACTATACGGATGTCATGGATGATGACGGCCAGGGCAACCGGGATATTCGCATTACTGTTGCGCTCACGATCGATGGCAATGACATGCAGGTGGATTTTGCCGGGACTGCATCGCAGGTCAAAGGCAATATCAACTGTCCGCTGGCGGTTACTGCAGCCGCTGTTTTCTATGTGCTGCGTTGTCTGTTACCCACCCATACACCTGCATGTGCGGGCATATTCAAACCCTTGAAACTGGCAGCACCCGAGGGCAGTCTTGTGCATGCATTGCCTCCTGCCGCCGTGGCAGCAGGCAATGTGGAAACCTCCATGCGCATCGTGGATGTGATGCTGGGTGCCCTGCAGCAGGCCTTGCCAGGCCGCATAGGGGCAGCCAGTCAGGGCACCATGAACAATGTGGCCATGGGTGCCCGGGCCGTGGCAGACCAGCCTCGCTGGGACTACTACGAAACGCTTGCCGGCGGCATGGGTGCCGATGCCACCGGGCAAGGGCTTTCGGCAGTTCATAGTCATATGACCAATACGCTCAATACCCCGGTTGAAAGTGTGGAATTGCATTACCCGCTACGGGTGCGCCGCTATGCCATACGCCGCGGAAGCGGGGGCAATGGGCAGTATGCAGGAGGTGACGGACTGATCAGGGAATACGAGTTTCTGGCACAGACCGAAGTCAGCCTGCTGACAGAAAGACGCCGCCACGGCCCCCCGGGTCTGGCAGGCGGGGAGGCCGGTAAACCCGGAATGAATCTGCTGAACGGCAAGGCTCTGCCCGGTAAAACGGCTATTCGGGTGCAGCCCGGAGACAGGCTTGTTCTTGAAACCCCCGGGGGTGGCGGGTACGGGAGAAAATCTGGCAACTGATTTGTGTTCGGGGATAGTAAAAATTAGCCACTGAACTTCATGGCAGATTCCTGAATAAATTTGAATAAGCGACATAGTATTGATGATTCTTCGACACGCCGTAAACCCATCCCTGGGGGCTCGACTGCGGCATTCCTGCCGCAGACGGGCTCAGACTCATCAACACTATGTCGCCATCTGGTTCAGTGGTAGCCCGATACATCTTTACTGGCACTTTATCGATGGAAAGACGCCAGCCTCACGATTCTGTACAATAAGCAGCATCAACTTTTCTTTGCAATTGTGGAAACTTCAATGGAAATCGAAAGCACGATCCGAGACCAGATCAACAGTCATCCCATACTGCTGTACATGAAAGGCAATCCGAATCAGCCTCAGTGCGGATTCTCGGCACGTGCCACCCAGATACTCATGTCCTGCGGCCAGAAATTTGCTTATGTGGATATACTCAGCAACCCTGAAATTCGCGCCAATCTGCCCAAGGTAAGTGACTGGCCAACCTTCCCCCAACTTTTTGTTGACGGTGAACTGGTAGGTGGCAGCGACATCATGACCGAAATGTTTGAATCGGGAGAGCTCAAAAAGTTGCTGGACGAATCCGCGGCCAAACGCGAACAGTCTGCAGACGCCTGATTTACAGTCTTCTACACTGAAGCCCGGTCTCGCAAGGTACCGGGCTTTTTCTTTGCAGGCCAACTGATGACCCTTCATGCGCGCGGTGTGCTGTACATGCTGCTGGCAAGTTTTTTCTTTGCCCTTATGTCGCTGCTGGTAAAACTGCTCGTTAACCTGCCTGTACCTGAACTGATTTTTTTCCGGGCGCTCATTTCATCTGTACTGTGTTTATGGGGCATGCATCGCCTGGGGATTCATCCTCTGGGCAGCAACAGGCGTCTGTTGCTGTTTCGTGGATTGGCAGGAGCGCTATCCCTGGCTCAGGGATTCTGGCTGGTGCAGGAAATTCCTTTGGCTGCTGCCACTACGCTGACTCATCTTTCACCTATCTTTACTACCCTTATAGGCATCTGGTTTGTGAAAGAGAAAGTCACCCTTGTGCAACTGGCCTTCTTCGGGTTGAGTTTTGTGGGTGTCGTGATGATCCAGGGTTTCGATCTGCGTATTTCACCACTTCATCTGCTGGTTGGCGTTACCGCATCATTCACCATGGGGTTGGCTTACAACTGTGTACGCAAACTTGGCAAAAGCGAACATCCGCTGGTCATCATTTTCTGGTTTCCGCTGGTTTGTCTGCCACTGACTGCGGTATGGTCTGCCCTGGTATGGGTAATGCCGCAGGGTATCGAGTGGCTCTATCTGTTGTTGCTGGGTATCTGTACCCAGCTGGGACAGTATTTCATGACCCGCTCTTACCAGCATGCGGAAATTTCGAAGGTGGCCATTATCAATTACACAGAAGTACTGTTTGCCATTTTCCTGGGCCTCGCCCTGTTCGGGGAGAATTTCAATCTGCTCACCTATCTTGGTATGACTCTGGTGGTTGCCGGTGTCGTCCTTAACGTATTTGTAAAACAAGATGCTCGACACAATCGCAAGACTCTGGTCAGTTGAGGCGATTGCGGTCTGCCTGGCCGTGGCCTATCTGATCCTCGCTGCCCGGGAAAATCTGTGGTGCTGGGCTTGTGCCTTTGTCAGTTCTGTACTCTACACATGGGTTTTCTGGAGTGTGAACCTCTACATGGAAGCCGCACTCAATGTTTTCTATGTTGTGATGGCGGTAGTGGGCTGGTGGCAATGGCGCAAGGGACAAGAGGAGAGCAGTTTCGGCATCAGCACCCTGCACTGGCAAAAGCATTTGTTGCTGCTTGGTGCGATGCTTGGTATGGCTGCCTGCAATGGCTGGCTGATGGTGCGCTTCACCGATGCTGCCTGGCCCTTTGTCGATTCCTTTACAACCTGGGCCAGTATCATCACTACCTTTCTTGTAGTCCGCAAAGTGCTGGAAAACTGGTTGTACTGGCTGTTGATCGACAGTATTTCGATCTGGCTCTATTTTGATCGGGGGTTGTATCTTACGGTACTGCTGTTTGCAGTATATCTGGTGATCGTGGTGTTCGGTTATATCAACTGGCGGCGTGACTTGCTGAAACAGAATACAGGGCAGCGTTGAAACACCGGATAGTGCAGATCAGGGTGTTTGCGGATTTGCCAGCTGGCGGGCGTATTCCATAAGGGCCACGACTTCTTCTTCTGGCAGGAAATAATAGGGCATGATGTTCGGATAGCCGGCAAGTACCTGACGCTGTGCCAGTCGCAGTGAACTGGAAAAATATTCCTCGTTCACGGTTACCACTTCTCCGGTGGTGAGCATCTCGGTTTTACCCCACATTCCCAGCCAGCTGGGGCCCACTCCCGGACTGCCGTCCACAGTATGGCAAGCCACACAGCCATGGTCTGTTGAAAGCTGTTGCCCGCGCAGGGCCAGCTCATTGGCCAGCGTAAGATCCCGGGCATCGTTGTTCAGTTGGTAGATATAGATGCTGCCAAAAACCAGCATGCTGATCAGCACGGAGCCAACGAGCAGGTCAAGCCAGCGGCGCTGAGGGGAATCTATGAATCTCGTAGCAGTTTGCATGAAGGGTACTTTAACGCAAAAAAGCCGGCTTTGTAGAGCCGGCTTTTTTTAATGCGGGACAGATCAGAGGTCTGTAGCGTGTTTGCTGAGGTAAGACGCTACACCAGCAGCATCAGGCTTCATGCCATCGTCACCCTTGTTCCAGCCGGCAGGGCAGACTTCACCATGCTCTTCTGTAAACTGCAGGGCATCAACCATGCGGAGCATTTCATCCACGTTACGACCCAGCGGCAGGTTGTTGATCACCATGTGCTGGATGATGCCGTCCTTGTCTATAAGGAAAGAACCGCGCAGGGCTACACCGGCCTGGGGATGCTCAACACCGAAGGCCTGGGTGATTTCGTGCTTGACGTCTGCAACCAGCGGAAAGCCGATGGGGCCGATACCACCATTGTTGGTTGAAGTATTGCGCCATGCAGAGTGGGTAAACTGGGAGTCGATGGACACACCGATTACCTGCACACCACGGGCTTCAAATTCCTTTACACGACTGTTGTGGGCCAGAATTTCTGAGGGACACACGAAGGTGAAGTCCAGTGGGTAAAAGAACATGACAACATATTTGCCGGCGTAATCAGACAGGGAAAAATCTTCCTTGATACTGCCGTCCGGCATGACGGCTGCCGAAGTGAAATTCGGGGCTTTCTGACACACAAATGCGCTCATTTGATTCTCCTGCTGGAAGTGGATAAGTAACTTTGAGGTGAGCAAATATGCAGGCTGCGACCTGCTTTTGCAAGACAGCTGTGTCTATGGACAGAATAGGTGTTTCCTATCGGCCCGGAGCTGCCAATGGGCCGCAACCCATTGACAGTCTGCCGGTGGATCAGTCGTTCATTTTTTCCTGCAGGTAGTTCTGGATGCCGACTTTCTCTATCAGTGAAAGCTGTGTTTCCAGCCAGTCAACATGCTCTTCTTCGGATTCGAGGATGCTCTGCAGCATGTCACGTGAAACGTAGTCCTTGACACTTTCACAGTGTTCAATGGCAACTCTGAGGTCTGGTATGGCGCGCATCTCGAGGTCCAGATCACACTGCAGCATTTCGCGCGTTTCCTCGCCTATATGCAGTTTTCCCAGATCCTGCAGGTTGGGCAGGCCTTCGAGAAAGAGGATGCGCTCGATCAGTTCATCGGCATGTTTCATCTCATCGATGGATTCATGCCTGGTAAATTCAGCCAGTTCCTTCAGCCCCCAGTCTTCAAACATCTTTGCATGCAGAAAATACTGGTTGATGGCAATGAGTTCATTACCGAGAATCTTGTTGAGGTGGGCGATAACCTGTTTGTCACCTTTCATTCGGGTACTCCTGAGGCGGGCTGTGCAAAGCCGCTATTCTCTCTACTGGCGAGGCGACTGTCCAGTAAAAGGGTTATAACCCCTTGATATATATGGCTTTAGTGTAGCGATAACGCTTCTCATTGTGACTTGCGTTTACGCCGGGACAGGGTACAGGATAGCGGGTGTCCTGTGCAGTAAACCAGTGCTACAAAGGTTGGGGGGGCGAAACTCAGGCTGCAGGTTCGAAAGGGGTTTTGCGAACAGTGGTTTCAATAATGGTTTTGGCCAACTGGCTGCATTTGCCACACTGGGTAGCTACGCCCAGTTCACGGCGAATATCGGCAAAAGACGCTGCGCCACCCATAAGGGATTCCTTGATCTGGCGGTCGGTTACAGCTTTGCAGAGGCATACGTACATGGCTGATCATTCCGGGTTGGTTGTTGCAAACATTAAGCTTAATGAGAATCAATGTCAACAAGCATTTGTTTGCATCTTTGTGCCAGATCAAGAAACAGGAGATGCAGGGAAGCAGGGGCCCATGAGAGGCTATGAGAAGCTATGAGAAGTCAGAGGTAATGAGAGATTTGAAATCAGCCGGGTGTTTGCAGGTACCATTTGGTGTGCAGGTGCACTTCAGGTGAGTTGAGCAATTGCTCCCTGGTGAACCAGCGATACTTCCCGTGTTGTGCCCGGGGGAGGGAATCCAGCCCGATATCCAGTTCCAGCTGGTGGGCGAGCACTACATAGTGAGTGCCAATTGAGTCGCCGCAACAACTGTCAGCATAGTGGTGTTCGAAAACGCAAAGAAATGAAGCGTCATTTCTTTGCAGTAACATGCCCAGTTCATTTTCCGAGATGCGCAAAAATGCATCGTCGAGGGTTTCGTTTTTCCTGATACTGCCGCCGGGAACAAACCAGGTATTCCTGGCAGGGGCGTTGGTCCGGTAGCCCAGCAGGTATTCTCCGGCCTGATTGCGTACCAGCATATCAATGGAAACAAGCGGGGTCAGCGTAACAACTGTCCTGTAATCATCAAGTGAAAGATACATCATTGATCCTGTTGATTGATGCATGGTGCCATTGGAACAGCTTGCAGCTGAACACTGCTAGAATACCGTTTTTCATCGCTGGAGTGTGCAGGCTCATGCTGAAACTCGTTATCGGCAACAAGAATTATTCCACCTGGTCTTTGCGCCCCTGGCTCCTGCTCAAACATTTCGGCGTGCCTTTCGAAGAAGTCCGCATTGCCCTGAACCTTGATGAAACACCTGCACGATTGCGTGAACTGTCACCTACCTGCAAGGTTCCGGTGTTGTATGACGATGAATTCGTGGTTTGGGATTCGTTGGCAATCTGTGAATATATCAATGAGAAACAACTCAATGGTGCCGGGTGGCCGACTGCAGCCGCCAGTCGTGCCAGAGCAAGATCTGTATCAGCGGAAATGCATTCAGGGTTCAATGCCCTGCGTAACCAGTGGCCAATGAATGTGCGACTGCAGAGACCGATGCCGGCAGAGGGTGAACTACTCAAAGATATCGCGCGGATAGAACAAATCTGGCAGCAGTGTCTTGAGGCATCAGGTGGTCCCTGGCTGTTTGGCAAATTTTCCATAGCAGATGCGATGTATGCCCCGGTGGTCATGCGGTTTTATTCCTATCATCCCGAACTTGGCGACAGTGCCGCAGCCTATTGTCGTACCATGCTGGCCAATTCTGCCCTGCAGCAATGGATGGCGGCCGGTGTGCAGGAAAAAGAAGTGATCAAAGAGGATGAAATCGGCTATCTGCTCGGTGAGCCAGGCTGGTAGGTGGTATCGGGGAAATGGGCAAAGTACGGGAATGTCTCAACTGCGGCATGCAGCTTGCGCAGAGCAGTATCGATCTTGAGAATCTGCCACCGGCGCTATCTTGTCCCAAGTGTGATGAAAATGTTTATCTGCAAACCGATGGTTCCTGTCTTACCCGGGATATTGCCCATAACCGTGAAACCATAGAGCGGGCGCTCGACAAACTGGATGAATGTCTCGTTGCAGCCTGGTCAGCCTATGCTGCAGAAGTAAGGGTGATCGTGGGAGGGGGCAGGATCAGGGAACAGATACTCGGGCAACTGCAGTATTACAGGGATCAGGGCAGGGTTATCGATTACAGTGAAGACAGTCCCAATTACGGCGCAATCCTGATCAGAATCCGCCATTAGTTTTCTTGTTCTTCACAACTCATTTTCAGCGCCAGTTTTTTTGCTGTGGCGAAATCGGTCTTGCCGGAACCAAGTTTGGGAATCTCACCCACCAGCAGATACCGGGAGGGAAAAGCCAGAGAATTCAGACCTGAAGCAGAGAGCCCGTTTCTTATCGCATGGGCATCAACACCCATTGTCACAAGTGCAACCAGCCTTTCCCCTTTTTTCGCATCGGGCAGGCTGACCACAACAGTTTCAAATTCAGGCTTGCTCACAAATTCGCGCAGGGCTTTTTCTACGGCACCAAGGCCCACCATTTCACCGCCAATTTTGGCAAAACGTGAATAACGGTCCTGTATATACAGAAACCCCTCACCATCCAGATAGCCCTTGTCGCCTGATACATACCAGTATTTGTCATCAAACCTGCGCAGGACTTCAGTGGTTTTTTCCGTGTTTTTGAAATAGCCATCCATCAACTGGGGGCCACTGATCAGGATCATGCCGGCATCGCCGGTGGGCAAGGCTTCGAAAGTGTCCGGATCCACGATTCGAAAGGCAGTGTCCGGCAGCGGTATGCCTACTGATCCGGGTTTGTTTCCAGTGCTGGCCGGCCAGTCTTCGGACATCAGAAAATCCGGAATATTCACACTGGCAACAGGAGCAGTTTCCGTAGCGCCATAGCCTTCAAGAATATCCTTGTCGAATTTCCTCAGAAACTCGTCACGTACTTCTTCCTGCAACTTTTCTGCACCGGCAATAGCGAGACGTACACTTTCCAGCATTTGTGGTTCAACGCGGCTGTTGCGGTTGTAAAGCCGGAAAAAACTGGAAGTACCAAACATCATGGTAACCCTGTGCTGTGCAATGGCCTGTGCCGCACCAACAACCTCGGTCGGGTCGGGGTGGCAGACCACTTTTACACGTTCGAGCAGAGGCATGAAATGCGTAACTGTCAGTCCGAATGCATGGAAAGGGGGAAGATTGGCCAGCACTACATCATCACTTCTGAAGTTGAGCAGCTGGGCTATCTGTTTGACATTGGCCAGAATGGCGCGATGAGACAGCATGACCCCTTTGGGCACGCCCTCACTGCCACTTGAAAAAAGAATTACAGCAGTACGGGAAACTTCACAGGGTTGGCACCAGATTTTTCTGAGCAAGGCTGCCGGCAACAATTTGCAGGTCGCGAAAGTCAGCACTTTGCGCAGGCTGGAATTCTGCTTTGCAAGCTGTTCAAGCGGCACCAGTTTGTAACGGGCGGCAAGTGTGTCGACATCCACGCCGCGGGTACGCAGTTTTTCCAGAAAGCGGTTTGATGTGAAAATGGTGCGGATTTCAGCGAGTTCTACAGAAGCCAGCAGTGCCTCGTTGCTGGCTGTAAAGTTGAGATTGACAGCCGTTCTGCCAAGCAGCATGCAGGCCATGTTGGCCAATGCGCTGCCGGCTGTGCTGGGCAACAGCAGACCGATATTCTGCCTTGAGCAGGTTTTGCGGAAGAGCCTGCCAAGAAGGATGGAGGCAGTCAGGGCCTTGAGGCTTTCCAGGCTGGTACCGGTGGTATCAACGAGCACTTCAGGATTACCCGGGCGCTTGCAGGTATCAACCCAGTGCTGTCCAAGCGTTGGCAGCTTGTTGGTGTCCTGCAACCAGTGCAATCGTGTCATACGTTTACTCCTACAGCTGCCAGCGCTTCTGCGATACCAGGCAAGCTGCTTAACCTTGTCATCTCGGTTCTTGTGGCATCAAGAAAACGCAGAGCACTTTCATCCAGGATTTCATTGCGGTCATAAATTCTGAATTCATAATCGGACCGTCTGCTGAACTTGCTGCCGATATCTGCATCAGGTCGTCCTCTCTTTTTCTTGAGTTCCCATTCCTGCAGCGATTTTACAAAGTAATGGTGGATGCGAAACTTCTCATGACTGTTCTGCAGGTGAGACCAGTCGAAGCCGAAAACCCCTACTTTTTCCTGTTTCAGATTTCTGGTGCTACCGCGCCAGGGTTTGGGTGCATGGATACCCGGTCTGTCGATCAGAGCCGTGCGGCAAAGTGATTTGAATGGATAATTCTGCTGGAAATCTTCAGGTGCCCTACGGACAAATCGTTCAATTACCAGACCTTCACTCCTGATGCCTGCACCCGTGGAACCGAAAATCATCCAGTTGATTGCAATAGCTGCTGTTTCCTCGGGCACATTCAAAAGCGAATGAACAGTTTGCTCCTGAACCGGCACAAAAAATTCATCGAGGTCGAGAAACAGAGTCCAGTCGTGTCGGCTTCTGAAATGCTGCAGATAATGATTGTAGGCCATGATCTGACGATTGGGCCCTATCGCATCAGGCCATGAGAAGAATGTGATTTCGCCAGCTTCCTGCAAGGCCGTCAGTACGGCATGACTACCGTCATTGCTCATGTTGTCGTAAAGCACGAAATCGCTGAAACCTACAACCTTGTGGAAGGCTATCCACTCAAGGAGATAGGGGAGTTCATTCTTGAGGATGGCGCATATTGCAGTAGCCGGTAACTCATCATGGTGAGGAACAAGCTGCGGATTTCCAGGTAGTACCTTGCGCAGGGGAGAATGCTGCAGGGAAATTGTGGTGTTCGCAATCCGGACATCAATTTCATGCGCTTTGCCGTCAAACATTCTGGCGGGCAACTGATAAAAAAAACCAAAACCCTGTGGTTCACCCGCCTGATTGACTAGATCCTTGCGCAGACAGTCACACTGGATGAATTCTTCCGTTTTGCCATCAAGTCGTAATTCCAGTATCAGCATGTTTGCCGGATGCATCATATCCGAAGCCCAGCCATGGATGGTCATGCTGTCAGCAGGGTCAAAACCATCCAGGTATCCTGTGCACTGCAAAGTTGTCAAAGGGAGGTGCTTTATGGGTGTATTGTGATTTGCATCCTCTTCTATGCCTTCGGTTGCCGCAGTAGCAGGGCCGAAACGGATCGGAGATTGCATAAGCTCCTGGCTGGAAGCTGCAAAACGCACCGACAGCTGCTGTTGCCTGCCATGGATATGTGTGGACGGAATCCTGAACATGAAGGCATAACCAAAGCGGCCCTTTTCGTTGACCAGATCCTTGCGTTCCTTGTCACACTGTATGCGCGCTACAGTCACCCCATCGAGCAGAACATCAAGGTCTACCCTTGTGCTAGGGATCTTGCCATCTCCGGCCCATCCGTAAATAACGGATTTGTCTGATGGATGGAAACCTTCCAGATAACCGATACCCTTGATTGACCGAGTTTCAGACATGAGCAGTTGCGCTTACAGGGTATCGGATTGGAGGTCTGGCAAAGGCCAGCCACCCATGGCTTGCCATTTGTTGATCATGAGGCAGAAGAGATCGGCCGTGATTTCGGCATCATATTTTGCGGAATGTGCGGCTTCAGTGTCGAACTGCAGTCCTGCAGCCTCTACTGCTCTCGCCAGCACCGTTTGTCCGAAACACAGAGCAGACATGGAAGCTGTATCGAGGCTGGAAAAGGGATGGAAGGGATTGCGCTTGAGCTTGTGCCGCTCGGATGCAGCATTGACAAAGCCATGGTCGAAATGGGCATTGTGGCCTACCAGTATTGCGCGTTTGCAATCGGCGGCTTTCATGCCCGACCTGATATGCTGGAACATCTCGCGAAATACTTCCTGTTCCGGATGGGCAATGCGAAGGGGATGATGCGGGTTGATACCGGTGAACTTCAATGCTGCTTCTTCCAGATTGGCGCCGGGGAAGGGTTGCACACGGTAGAAGAGGGTTTCCTTGCGACACAACTGATGGTGCTCATCAAGATCGAGGATCACTGCAGCAATTTCCAGAATGGCATCGGTCTGTGCATTGAAGCCGCCGCATTCAACATCGATGACCACAGGATAGAAGCCACGAAATCGTTGGGCCATGGCCGATTTTTCAGCCTTGGCTGATTCATTGGCTGCAAGTTCAGACATCAGCAATTTTCCATTGCACAGCTTCACCACCCCGCAGCGGGACTATGCGGTGATCTGCAAATTCGTAATCCATTGGCAATGTCCAGGCTTCCCTGACCAGCGTGATGGTGTGTTTGTTGCGGGGCATGCCATAGAAATCCGGACCATTGAAACTGGCAAATGCTTCCAGTTTGTCCAGCGCGCCGATGCTCTCAAAAACCTCAGCGTACAGTTCCAGCGCAGCAGGGGCGCTGTAGCAACCCGCACAGCCACAGGATGTTTCCTTGGTATGTCTGGCATGCGGTGCGGAATCGGTACCGAGGAAAAATTTGTGGCTGCCACTGGCAACGGCATCGAGCAAGGCCTGTTGATGAATGTTGCGCTTGAGCACCGGCAGGCAGTAAAGATGCGGCCTTATGCCACCCACCAGCATGTGGTTTCGGTTGTACAGCAGATGCTGCACCGTGATTGTGGCCGCGATATTGTCAGGGGCGCCTGAAACAAACTGGGCCGCATCGCGGGTGGTGATATGTTCCAGCACGATTCTCAGGTTATCAAACTGCGTGGCCAGCGGCGCCAGTATCCTGTCGATGAAGACTTTTTCCCGATCGAAAATATCGATATCTGCACTTGTGACTTCACCATGCACCAGCAGGGGCATGCCGGTTTCACTCATTGCTTCAAGGGCAGGATGGATTTTCTCGATGCTGGTTACACCATGGGAGGAGTTGGTTGTGGCGCCTGCCGGATAGAGTTTGGCAGCCACTACCTGCCCCTGGCTTTGAGCTGCAGCCCTGATTTCAGCCGGCGAAGTTTCATCGGTGAGATAGAGCACCATCAGGGGATCAAAACCCTTTGGCGCATGCGCGAGCAAGCGTTCCCTGTAAGCGAGGGCCTCGGCAGTTGTCCTGACCGGCGGCACCAGATTGGGCATTGCAATTGCCCGGGTAAAGGTACGGGCGGTGGCCGGAACTGTATGGGAAAGCACGGCGCCATCCCTGAAATGGACATGCCAGTCGTCAGGGCGGGTAATGGTGAGTGTCTGCATCAGGTTTACCTTGTAAAACGCTGGCAAGTATAGCGCAGGGAAAGCATCTTTACCTTGCTATCAGGGCAAGCCGTCAGGGCGTTCAATTGTAACTATAAGTAGACCAGCCCCTCCCTTTCTCCTATCTTCGATATCAAATGATAACCAGTGGCCAGACAGGCCACACAGGGGAAAGCATGCAGACTGGCAATAACTCGGAGTTGACAAAAGGCGGTGTGCTGAGCACCACCGGTGCGATGGTGGGGCTGGCCTTTGGTCCCAGTGTGCTGGCAGTACTAACGATCAGTGCCTATATCCAGCCCATTGAAGCGGAATTCGGCTGGAGCAGGGTGCAGGTAAGTCTGGCTTTTACGATAGTAGCCTACATGATCGTACTGATTTCCCCCCTGCAGGGCTTTATTGTGGACCGCTTCGGGCCCCGGCGTACCGTACTGGCTTCAATCCCGCTGTTCGGCCTCAGCCTGATAGCCCTGTATTTCACGCCACCATCGCTGGCGGTTTACTACCTGCTTTGGGCACTTGTGCCGGTGCTGGGGATAGGGCTCTGGCCTCTGGGCTACCTGCAGGTGGTCAGCCAGTGGTTTGAGCGACGGCTCGGGTTGGCGCTGGGCTGTGCAAATGCCGGTATCGGGCTTGGCAGTACAGTCGTGCCCCTGATCACTGCAGCACTGATACCTCTGTATGGCTGGCGTGGTGCCTTGCTGGGTCTGGGTTTGCTGGTGATATTTGTCAGTTGGCCTCTGGTATGGCTGCTGTTGAAGGAGCCTGTGGCAGGGGAGGTCAAGCACCGGATGCTGGGCCGCGATCAGGGAGTGCCGTTCCGGCAATTGTGCCAGGAACGCAGTTTTATAGTGCTGAACATTTCGTTTTTCATGCTCGGACTTACCGCCACCAGCCTGGTAAGCCAGCAGGTGCCGCTGTTGACAGAGTCGGGTTGGTCACCTGAGGCTGCACGCGCTGTGGTCACCACCATCTTCGGTTTTGCACTGCTGACTGCCCGGGTAGTGGTTGGATTTGTTATGGACCACATGTTTGCACCGCGAGTGATGCAAACGGTAGCTGTAGGGGGTGCCCTCGCGTGCCTGCTTTATGCCTTGTATCCCGATGCAGCCATCGTCAGCGCCATTCTGCTCGGCTTTCTGCTTGGTGCAGAATTCGATGTGCTGGCTTTTCTGATCAAGCGTTACTACGGCCATCTGGCCTATGGCCGGGCCTATGGAGTGATATTCGGAGTGTTCTATCTCGGTTCCGGCTTGGGCATTACCGGCATGGCGTGGATGCGTCAGCAAAGTGGCGACTATGATTCGGGGTTGTTTGTCGCTGCGCTGATACTGGTCAGCTCAGCGCTGTTGCTGTTCATGCTGCCGGCTTACCGCTTCAGGGCAGAGGGCTGAATCAAAGGGGTCAGAGCCATTTGATTACTTTGATTTCCCGATAGATGTAGAACCCAATAATGAGGTATCAAATGGCTCTGACCTCTTTGATTCCCTTTGATTTACCTTTGATTCAGCGGCTGACATTGACGGTAACTCCACCACCATGGCCTCCGAGGCCACTGTCACCCGGGGAGACCAGCTTGACCCACAGGGAATTGCTGGCTTTGTAGTATGCGGTGTCGGCAGAAGCGCGCAGGGCATCCACGCTGTTCACCGAAGTCCCCGAATCTGCAGAAGTGAAGCCCGGTATCTCGACGATCACCCATTCGTCCTTTTCCAGTTCAATCAAGTGGAGGGCAAGTTCCGAGCGCTCAGTAGTTGCCTTGAACTCGATACCGGCCCGCACATTTGTTCCGACAGGAATGGTGATTTCCTGGCCCGCACGACTCAGGATGACGGGCGGCGCATTTGCATCAATGCCGAAGCCACCCACAGTGCTGATGACATCAAAGCCAAGGCCTTTGCCATTCACAAAACTCATGCGCCCGACATCACCTGTGCACAGCGCAGCATTCCAGGAAGGCTTTATTTCACAGGTGTCCGTGTCGACTGCGATGCTGTCATTGACGCCGTCATGGATAACAACGAAGGCATTGGAGCCACGGCCAAGCGAGCCGTCACGGTCCCTGAATACGGCCGATTTGTAGGCCAGACTGCCGGCATTGTTGTCGTTGCCCCATTTGCGCTCCATCGGCGGATAAAACACCGGCTTGGCATTCTCGAACTTCACATTCTCCACGGCATTGTTGGAACTGGCGCCGAAGCTGGTATACAGCAGATGGGAGATGGCCCCGGTCTTGCGGGTGGCATTGTCCTCGTAGTTCCGGAAGGTGGTGTTCATCACGTCATGCCGGTAGTCGTAGAACTCGTAACCGCGGATCGGGAAATCAGGCATGGTGGGCTTCGGGAAAGTGCGGCCATAGGCTTTTTCTTCCGGAGTTGTCGGGTTCCCGACGTTCCCGGTTTCGCCCACGAAGAGCGAGTCGATCACCCGTGAGCTGTACTCGTGTGGCCCACCGCCAGCAGCATGCGTGAAACCCATGGCGTTGTCGGCAAATTTCACATTCCTGAACAAATGCAGACTGCCCCGTCCCCAGATGCCGCCATTGCGGTTCTTGTAAGTTGTAAGATCTTCGAACACAGAAACCACGGGCGTGCTGTCCGGGTCTGCAGGATTCTCGTAACCGGTATGCGAAGGACCGGTTACCCCAAAGGTGTTGTCCACGTTGATATTGCGGTCGAACATGAAGCCATCATAGTTCGAGTGGGCAACGTTGCCCCTGAACTCGCGGAACGGCATACGGCGGGGCCAGGTGTTCAGACTGTCAACAGAATCCTGGAAGGCGCCGTTGGGATGTTCGCCCAATGACATCCAGAATCCGTTTGCGTCGGTACCGGCAGCCACGTTGTCCACATAGATGTTGTCCGGATTGGTGATCCAGTAAGCCGCTACTGTGTTGTCTGAAGGCAGCAGCACATTGGGTGAGCGCTGGCCCCGTGGTGCAGTCGATTGGCGCTCTTCAGTGGCTTCACCCGCTGCGGCAAGATTGGTGGGCTCGCAGGGATTGGTGGGATGGCACTTGACCTGGATCGCGAGATTTCTGACAAATTCGTTGCCATGCTCGATACCGTCTTCCATGAAGAAGCAGTGGCCAACGATGTTATAGGTCACATTATTTTCGACCCGCAGGTTGTTGGTGCCATGCACTGTGACACAACGGTTGAAGGTATCGTGGATGGCGGCATTGCGTATGTACTGTCCCGCACCACCGTCACCTACCAGATGCCAGTGAATCGGATAGCGGGCCAGTTCCAGATGCTGGCCCATGCGATTGAGCTCAACCCCTTCAACATACATCTTGCTCGTGACCATCGCCATGATATGGCCGCCGAAATGAGACTCAGCAGCATCTTCGGATGCCTGCACCTTGATGTTACGTGTCAACAGGCCGACTTCACCACGTTCATCCACCCCGAACGTGATCTCACCGAAATGCATGTATTGCAGCGGCTGTGTCAGCGTGATCGTGTTACCACTGATGGCTGCAATGGTACGACGCTCAGCCTGCCTGGGATCGTAATCCGTCGAGGCTAGCACAATCTCGTCACCTGCCTGCCACTGGGCGGCATTCAATACTGTAATGGTATTGCTGCCTGCCTGGGCGGTTTCAGCCAGTTTGGTCCAGGTGTTGGTGCGAGTGCCGTGCAGGTTCATGGTGCCGCCCGACAGCATGATGCCCCGGTCGCCCATGCCCATCAGCTGCTCACCCTTGTTATTGTCGGTCAGGGTAATCGTCGCTTTGTGGGTGTGAGGCCTGGCTTCGGTACCGATCTCAAGCTCGCCGAACACCATGATCCATTCGGTATTCAGCTCCAGGTCAGTGTTGTCAGCGAAGCTGAGTTTGCCGGAAATGGTGATGCCATCGAGCGCCGGTGGACTGACATCAAGTGAAACTTCCATGCCTGGGCCAATGGTGACCTGACCACCTGCCTGTGGCAGTGCACCACCAGACCAGGTGGATGGATCGGACCACAGGCCGCCATTCACGGACTGTTGAGCTTGTGCTCCTGAAGTGAAACCGGCAGCAGCAATCAGTGGAAAAAGGAAAGATCGACCAGGTAAACGCATGGATATAGGCCCGTTTTCTTGTATTTGTAACCTGAGGACAACGGGTGAGAATATCTGATTAATCAAGGCCTGTTAAGAATACTTTAATCGAATATCAGGCCACGATGATACTGATCAGCTCAGCGTAGTTGTTCCTGCTGCCTGCTTATCGTTTCAGGGCAGAGGACTGAACCGGGCTGTCGGATATAGCCATTGCAGGCAGACTTTTCCAGGTTGCGGTTGGTAATCAAAAGCTGTTGTGGATCACAAAATCCAGAGCACTGATCAGGCCGGATATTTTTTAAACCATCCTTCAATCTCACATGTTCAATGAACTGATATCCAGTATGGCAATTACAACCTGCAAGAAGAATATACCGCGCAGTTCGGTTCGCATAAATATCAATAAATAATCTGAAAATAAATCTGGAAGCAGCAAATACTGCTGCCAGGGTTTACGATTAAACCAAAGATAGTTGCCGGAAATTGACGAGGGACTTTATTCCCATAATGTTCAAAAAAAAAGAATGATTCCGGGCAAAAATTTATATAGAGTCCAAAAAATCCTGTTTTACAGCTTTTTTTATCAATAACTCCGGAAATCCAGAGTGGCTTGATGCCGGGAATATAGTGCATATTGAAATTTGGCAGGTCATGAAAATCATGAATGAGAAATGGAGGTAAAAAAAAGAAAAATAATAAAAAAAATCAATATTAAAAAAGAAAAAATCAGAAACTGGTGCTATGTCGTTATAACTGAGGGGAGATGAAATGGCTATATCAAGTACCAATCTGCGCCAGCAGTCCAGCTATCGCAAGAGCCTGTTGGCTGTATCAATTGCAGCTGCAGTGAGTTGCAATTCTGCCGTGCAGGCACAGGATGAAATTACGGAAGTTTCCATTACCGGATCCAGAATCCGGATGACCAGCGGCATGGCTGCTCCGGTCCCGGTAACAGTTGTTACACCACAGGAACTACAGGCGTTGAATCCGGGTGCCAGTACTGTCGAACAGATGGGACAGTTACCGCAATTCTTCAATACCCTCAGCTCCCAACGCGGTGCAGGTACGCTTTTTGACTCTGCAGGAGGAAGCTACCTCAATATGCGTAATCTGGGAGCCAACCGAACATTGATTCTGCTTGATGGATCCAGGCTGCCTCCTGCTGACAAGCGAGGATCTGTAAATGTCGATATGTTACCGACTGCCTTGATGCGATCTGTTGATACGGTAACAGGAGGAGCATCTGCTGCTTATGGTGCTGATGCTCTGGGAGGCGTGGTCAATTTCATCCTCGATCGTGAATTTGAAGGACTCAAGATCAATGTAGGCGCTGGCCGTACTGAATGGGGAGATGGTGATCGCTATACACTGGAAATTGCTGCAGGGAAAAAGTTTGGTGACCGTCTGAACGTGATATCTTCATTCAACTCCAATGAAATTGATGAAATCCACAGGCTTGCATCTGAAGTAGAAGCTGAAAAGGACTGGTACAGCAATTATGGTCATGTAACCAATCCTGGATGGAAATCGGCAACAGCCACACCAAATGTCCCCCAGAGATTGACAGTATCCTGTGTCTCGCCAACAGACAGGGCGCCAACGGGTATGCTGTGGTCAAGACGCAACAATTCCACTTCAACCAGCCAGCCTCTGACCGGTTTTGCATTCAACGGTATGGTGTTGTCCGAAGATGGACAAACAATCAGGCCTTTCGTAAAGGCACCATACTATGCTGCTCCAGGAGCTCCAGGATCAACCACGACAATGGGTGGAGATTGTGGAAATCCCGAATACCAGATGTACCAGGTCTCCAGGAATGCTATTGACGGAAGGCAAGTTGCAAACCGGTCGGGCTTCGTTGGTGCCCAGTATGAATTCAATGACAATCTGTCAGGCTTTGTGCAGGCTCTTGCAGGTCGTTCAGAATCAAGATTCAACAACAATCTTGGTGGTATGACCTTCACCGGTAGCTGGACTGGCACACTATTCAGGGACAATGCATTTCTACCTGCTTCAATACAGCAGGCAATGGATGATGTCGGTGTTGATGTAATCCAGATCTGGAAACAGGAACAACCGGCCAACGAAAAAAACCTGGATTACGGTTATGAGGAGTCGGGTGTCTTTGGCACGTGGGCATGGGCAGCCGGATTTGATTACCAATTCGATAATGATTGGGAACTGCATGGTTCCTGGCAATCAGGTGAATCCCACCGACGTACGGGAATATTCAACGAACAGAGGGTAGATCGCACATATCTGGCTTCTGATGCAGTCGTTGATCCTGCTACAGGGTCGATCGTCTGTAATGTCCAGCTTTACAATCCTTCAGAGGCAGAACTTGCTGCATCAGTTGCAGGACGGATAGCTTCTCCTGGCGGGGTGCCTGGTGGTACGGCAGGCAATCAGACTACAGCTCCACTCAAGTCTCCGATAGGACTGGACAGGACAATCGAAAACTGTGTGCCTTTGAACTTGCTGGGTATCGGCCAGAACTCAATGACAGCCAAGGAATACATCAATACCCCCAAAATGGGTGACGGGCTTGTAGAACAGGATTTTGCGGAATTACTGCTTCAAGGGGAAATTTTCGAGGGTTGGGGATATGGTCCCCTGAATTTTGCAGCTGGCCTGACTTACCGCCAGCAGGATTTCGCTGATCGAGCTCTCCCCTCTGACATTGATCAACTGGGCCCTCCGCTCAATGCGCCTGCTCTCGGGATCAGGGGTATACCACCAGGTTATACCTCCGGCAGCGCCAACCTCCATGCAAGGTCGACAGTGCCTGATGTAAACGGTGGCTATGATGTCTGGGAATGGTTCGGAGAGCTTAACGTGCCAATCTGGGAATCTGACTCAGGGCAGCAGCGACTGGGAGGAAGTGTTTCCGTGCGCAGCAGTGAGTATTCCAATCTGGACGAATCTCTCGATTCCTGGAAGCTTGGCCTTGATGTTCAGGTGCTCGAAGGACTGAGATTCCGGTTCACCAAGTCAAGGGATATCAGGGAGGCGACTTTCTCGGAACGTTTTGACACACAAAGTACCGGCACCAATCTGGTGGACCCGTTCCAGAACAATACCACCTATGCAACTACTGTAACTTCGGGAGGAAATCCGGATCTTGCTCCGGAAAAAGCCGATACTGTGGTGGCTGGAGTGGTTTATCAACCGGAATGGATCGAGGGATTGAGCCTTTCAGCCGACTGGTATGATGTCAAGGTAAGCGATTCCATTGCTCAATTGGGAGCCCAGCGGATAGTGGATGAGTGTTTTGCAGGGAATCAGCAATTGTGTACCCAGCTCAGGAAGGACGGTGGACAAATCGGAAGGATATTCAACGTATTCCTCAATGTAGCGCAAGCGAGGGTAAGGGGGCTGGATTATGAGCTTGCCTACAGAATGGAGCCGAATTTCTTCTCCAGTCAGTCGGAAAACCTGACGGTGCGAGCCCTGGCAGGATATATTGCCGAGCGTTCCGATACTCCGTTTGGTGCTCCTCAATTCGATATTGCAGGCTGGCTGAACAATCCTGATCTGACCGGGATTGTGACAGCCAATTACGGGGTTGGACCCTACTCTTTCCAGTTGCAACAGCGTCACATTGCAGGTGTGGGCCTGAACAGGACCTGGACTGAGGGTGTACATGTGGATGACAACTCGATTTCATCCGGAAATTATAAAAATGCACGTTTGGGATATTCCGGTGAATTTGACGATGGTGGAACCTGGGGAATTTCATTGGATATCACCAACCTCCTGGATCGGGGACCACCGATTGTGCCCGGCGCCAACCAGGGCATGCCTGCTGATTATGATATTTATGGGCGACGCTTTTTTGTCAGTTTCAGGGCGACATTCTGAAACAGGCAGAAACAGGAAAAAGCGGGGTATTTCCCCGCTTTTTTTTGTCTGAAAATAGCAATTGCGTTTAACTATCTTTTCTTAACTGATTGATAATTATGAAAAAACAAGATCCGGGTGGCGCGGGATCTGATGGCGTAGCAGAGCGGGTCTGCAATATGCTGTTTTTGTCCGGGAGACATCTGGTGGGTGTCATGCCAGCAGAATTCCTGCTGAGCAACGGAGGAGCATGATTCAGAGAGCAGGCTGCTGATGCTTCTATTTCCGGACAATTTCATTATCATTGCCACAACAGGCTATTGAAGCCTTGAAATCCTGATAAAACAAAAAGTTATTGCAGGCCTGCGGGCTGAACCAACCAAGTACCCTGAATGAATATCAGCAAATTCGGAAAACATCTTTTCACCCATCTTGTTGGCAATATTTTCTTGTTGGCCTCAGCGGCAGTCCTGTCCCAGGATCATGCCGGTCTGATCAACCGCTACTGTACTGACTGCCATAACGAGGAAGACTGGGCTGGCAGTCTCGATTTTGGTTTGTATGACCTTGAGGATCCCGCAAGCGATCCCGAGTTATGGGAAAAAGTCATGCGCAAGTTCCGGGGTAACATGATGCCCCCTCGGGGCAATCGCCGTCCCGACGCGGAAGAAATGCAGGCATTCACAGGGTGGTTGCAGGACACGCTCGACAGTCAGGTACTGGCTTCACCACGCCCGGGCAAGAGTTCGCTGCACCGGCTCAATCGCACGGAATATGGCAATGCGGTGCGTGACCTGCTGGCGCTTGAAGTCGATATCAGTGAATACCTGCCCGCAGATGATGAAGGTTACGGTTTTGACAACATTGCCGATGTGCTGCGCACTTCTCCGGCATTGCTGGAGCAGTACCTTGGTGCTTCCCGCAAGATCACAGAACTCGCAATAGGCGACATGTCCATTGATACCGTGAGTACTGTATACAAGGTTGCACCCGACCTGCCACAGGTGCAGCACATTCCGGGCCTGCCACTTGGCACGCGGGGTGGCATCCTCATTGAGCACAATTTTCCGCTCGATGGCGAATATGATTTCAACAATTACCTTACCCGCAACATCGTGGGCTACATGACTGGTCTGGAATGGCCACACCAGTTTGAAATCAGCATTGATGGCCAGCAGGTTTTTCTGGCCCAGGTGGGTGGTGAGGAAGACAACCTGCGTTCTGACCGCAATTTTGCCGAGGCAGCAGATGCCATTGATGCCCGCCTGAAGGTGCGCCTTCCGGTAACTGCAGGGCGTCATGCAGTTGCCATTACTTTCCTGCAGAAGAATGCCGCAGAATCACATGAGCCCCTTGAGTTGCATACCCGCGACCTTGATCTGCAGAACATGAATGGGGTGCCCACGCTCGACTATGTCGACATCATCGGTCCTTACAATGCTACCGGGCCGGGAGATACAGCCAGCCGCCAGAAGATATTCAGCTGTTATCCGGGCAATGAAGGAGAAGAAGCAAGTTGTGCGCAGCAGATTCTTTTTGCCTTGGGCAAACAGGCCTTCAGGCGGCCTCTGCAGGATGATGACCGCAGGCTGATCATGGGATTTTTTGCACAGGGCCGTAGCAGTGGGAGTTTTGAAAAAGGCATCCAGCAGTCCTTGCGTTTCATTCTGGCCTCACCCGAATTCCTGTTCCGCTCAGAACCCGATCCGGCAGGCATTTCACCCGGCACCGTATACCCCCTTGATGATCTGGCCCTGGCTTCGCGCCTGTCATTCTTCCTCTGGAGCAGTATTCCGGATGAACAATTGCTTGCCGTTGCCGAAGCGGGCACGTTGGGCAATCCCGATATCCTCAAGCAGCAGGTCGACAGGATGTTGAGGGATCCGAAAGCCATAGCCCTGGTCGACAATTTTGCCGCGCAGTGGCTGTTTTTACGTAACCTGAGCAGCATCAACCCGGATACCAGAACTTTTCCCAATTTCGACGACAAGTTACGGGAAGGCTTTCGCACCGAAACGACACTGTTCATCCGCAGCATCTTCCGCAACGACAGCTCGGTGGTCGACCTTCTTGACGGGGATTACACCTATGTCAATGACAGGCTGGCCGCACACTATGGCATTCCCAATGTCTATGGCAGCCATTTCCGTCGCGTGGAACTGCAGGATCCCTGGCGTCGGGGCTTGCTGGGGCAGGGAGCGATACTCACGGTAACTTCCTATCCCAACCGTACATCCCCGGTACTCAGGGGCAAATGGATACTGGAAAATATCATGGGTTCGCCGGCACCAACTCCGCCACCCAATGTGCCAGCGCTCACTGAAAACAATCCCGGTCATGAAGAAGAATCGGTCAAGGACCGCATGATTCGCCATCGTGCAGATCCTGCCTGCAGCGGCTGTCACAGCGTCATGGACCCGCTGGGTTTTTCCCTCGAGAATTTTGATGCCATAGGCCGCTTCCGGATCAGGGACGCAAGTGGCAGGATTGACAGCAGTGGCGAGCTTGCTGATGGAACCCCCGTTGATGGCGCCATCAGTCTGCGCGAGGCGCTGTTGCGGCGGCCGGATTATTTTGTCGAGAATTTCACGGAAAAACTGCTGACCTATGCCCTGGGTCGCGGACTTGAGTATTACGACATGCCGGTGGTTCGCGAAATTACGCGCAAGGCAGAGGCAGATGATTACCGGGTATCGGCAATCATCCAGGCTATAGTGGGCAGCGTGCCATTCCGGATGAAGGAAGTCGCCGGGGAAGATGCCGCACTGGCCAGCAATTGAGATTTACAGAAAACCATGATGCAGTGCGCACCATGACTGCCGGGAGGAATGCAATGTACATTTCACGCAAACACATCAATCGTCGCCAGTTGCTCAAGGGTGCCGGTGCCGCCATGTGCCTGCCTTTGCTGGATGCCATGACTCCTGCTCTGGCACAGACCACCGCCATCCAGCCACGTCTTGCCTTTGTCTATGTGCCGCATGGCGCCATCATGGCTGACTACACGCCTGATACCACCGGCACCGGGTTCGCTTTCAAGACCATACTCAAACCACTGGAAAAGTACCGGGACAATCTGAACATAGTCAGTGGCCTGGGGCATCAGGCGGCTGATTCCTCTGCAGTGCATTCGCTGAGCCCCTGTACCTGGCTCAGCGGTGTGCGGCCGAAAGCCACACTGGGTTCAGATGCCTTTGCCGGTGTGACAGCCGACCAGTTCGCTGCCCAGGTAATCGGACAGGATACCCCGCTGCCATCGTTGGAGCTGGCAACAGAAGACCACAGCGGCCTGATTGGTGCCTGCGACAGGGACTATGGTTGCATCTACATGAACACGCTGTCCTGGCGCACCCCTACCACACCCAATCCGATGGAGATCAATCCGCGCAAGGTATTTGAACGTTTGTTTGGTCAGGGGGGCAGTGTCGACCAGCGCCTGGCCCGGCAGGCTGAAGATCGTTCAATTCTTGACGCCGTTGTGCAGCAGGCCGAGTCAATGAACAGGAAACTGGGTGCCGGTGACCAGCAGAAAATCAGTGACTATCTGGAAAATGTGCGCGAAATAGAGCGCCGACTGCAGCAGGCAGAAAACCAGATTGCCAGAAATGCCGATCTGGAAATTCCGGACGCTCCTGCCGGCATACCCTTCGAATACGAGGAGCATCTGGACCTGATGTTCGAGTTGATGACGCTGGCTTTCCAGACCGAAACCACAAGAGTATCCACGTTCATGATGGCCCGTGAACTCAGCAACCGGACCTATCCCCAGGTCGGGGTGAATGAGGGGCATCACGCTACTTCGCATCACCAGAACAATCCCGAAAAGATGGCAAAAAACACGCTGATCCAGACCTATCATGTCACCAGATTCAGGGAGTTTGTAGACAAACTGGCTGCCATCAGGGAAGGCGATGGCACACTGCTGGACAATTCAATCGTGCTGTTCGGCAGCAACATGAGCAACAGCAATGCCCATGACCATTACCCGCTGCCTGCCGTGCTTCTGGGGGGAGGCTCCGGTCGTATCAGGGGCGGGCAGCATATCAGCTACGACCAAAGGACACCGATGACCAACCTCATACTCACCATGCTGCACAAGGCAGGCGTGGAGATGGACAGCCTCGGCGACAGCACAGGGCTGGTGGCACAGATTTGAGAGCGGCCATGATGAGATTTTCAGCAAACAGCACATCAGCGAACCGGAAACGGCTGCACCGGAGTCTGTGTCTGGCCGCGATGTTGCTTGCCATGATTGCGATGCCGGCTGGCGCCCAGCTGGACCAAGGTGCCCGGGACTCCGGTCAGATCCTGCTGGCTGCAGTCAGGGAAGGCAATGCCGTGCAGGCACGTGTGCTTCTGGATGGCGCTGTCGATGTCAATGTTACTGAAGCGGACGGCATGAGTACGCTGCATTATGCCGTGCTCAACAATCAGCCCCAGTTGGTGGAAGCCCTGTTGCGTGCAGGTGCAGATGTCAATGCCCGCAGCAGATACGGTGTGACGCCAATCTACCTGGCCGCACTCAATGGCAGCGCTGAAAGCGCAAGCATGCTGTTGGCTGCAGGCGCCAGTGCCAACGAAGTCTATCGTGAAGGCGAAACCGTGCTGATGACTGCCGCCAGGACTGGTGATCGCGACACGGTTGCCTTGTTGCTTGATGCCGGTGCGCAGATTGATGCCAGGGAAGACTGGCATGGGCAGACTGCTCTGATGTGGGCAGTGGCCCAGCAGCATGCTGACCTGATTCCCCTGCTTGTATCCCGTGGTGCCGACATCAATGCCATCTCCAGTATCGAGGAATGGGAAAGACAGGTTACCGACGAGCCCAGGGACAAATGGCTACCGCCCGGTGGCATGACCCCCTTGCTGTTTGCTGCCAGGGAAGGGTGTACAGATTGCATTCGCCCATTGCTTGAAGCTGGTGCCGCCATTGATGCCGTTACCCCCAAGAACATTACGGCACTGCTGATCGCGATCATCAATGGGCATTACGATGTTGCCTGGCAACTGGTACAGGCTGGTGCCGACGTCAACATCAATGACGACACCAACCGCTCACCCCTGTATGCCGCTGTGCATTTCAACACCATGCCTGAATCAAACCGTCCATCACCTGATGTCTATGTAAATGAAAAGACGAGTATTGAGCTGATTGAACTGTTGATAGCAAAGGGCGCCGATGTGAATGTCCAGCTTTCCGCAATTGCACCGTACCGGCTGAAACTGGATCGTGGTGCAGATTCGATGCTGGTTGCCGGTACTACCCCATTCCTGCGGGCGGCCAAGGGAGCCGACATTGAAGTCATGAAACTCCTCCTTGCCAATGGTGCTGACCCGACACTTGCCACTTCCCGTGGTATCAACCCGCTGATGACTGCTGCCAATCTGGGGACTACCGAATCTGACACAACCGGCCGCTACAAGACGCAAGAGGAGATCATTGCAGCCCTGCAAATCTGCCTTGATCAGGGGCTGGATGTGAATGCCATGTCAGCTGATGGCCGCAGTGCAGTTTTCGGTGCAGCGACCTTCGGCTTTACAGACGTGGTTGCCTTTCTGGTTGAGCAGGGCGCGGAACTGGATTACCAGGACCGGCGTGGACTTTCACCACTGGATGCCGCCATGGGCAAGGCTGGCGGATTCGGCTTCACTGGTGCCGATGGTATTTATTGGGAAGACACGGTTGCCTGGATACAGGCTCATCTCTGAGTTTTCACTGCTACTTTTACCAACTATCAAATCCCGGCAGCAAGCCCGCCAGTTCCTTGTCCGTGAGATTACGCCATTGGCCAATTTTGAGGGTATCTGCCCGCACGTTGACAATGCGTATGCGGCGCAACTGGACCACCTTGTAGCCGAGCGCTTCACTCATCAGGCGGATTTGCCTGTTCAAGCCTTGCGTGAGCGTAATACGAAATCCGAATTTTGCCAGTCTTGATACCTTGCAGGGCCTGGTCAACTGGTTGTGGATACGCACGCCTTTGGCCATGGCGCGCAGAAACTCTTCGGTGACTGGTTTATTTACGCCAACAAGGTATTCCTTTTCGTGGTTGTTCTCTGAACGCAGGATTTCGTTGACGATATTGCCATTGCTGGTCAGCAGGATCAGTCCTTCCGAATCCTTGTCCAAGCGTCCGATCGGAAAGAGGCGTTCCTTGTGATCGACGAAATCAACAATATTTCCTTTGATGTGCTGGTCGGTAGTACATGTAATGCCCACCGGCTTGAACAGCGCAATGTAGGTATGCTGGCGCTTGTGTTTGGTGACAACCTTTAACCTGATCTCTTCGCCATCCACCAGTACCACCATGCCGTCCAGCCATTTGGCACCTGTCTGTACCACATCGCCATTCAGTGTGACGCGCCCTGCATGAATAAGGTCATCGGCTTCTCTTCTGGAACAGAAACCGGCTTCACTTAGGTATTTGTTCAAGCGCATAAATCACGAAAACACAAAGGTTATGGGAAGAATATGGCTGTGGGAGCATACAGCCGCTGTTGCCGATGCATGATGATCCAGATACCCCGGATCACTGGTTTACTTCCTGGTTAACGCAGATATCAGATCCACAGGCAGCGGGAATACTATGGTGGTTCTGCCTTCTCCGGAAATTTCTGTCAGTGTCTGCATGTAACGCAATTGCATGGCTTCGGGAACAGTTGCCAGTTTTGCTGCCGCTTCAATCAGTGATTCCGATGCTTCGAGTTCACCGGAAGCATGGATCACCTTGGCACGACGGGTACGCTCGGCTTCAGCCTGCCTGGCGATCGCGCGGATCATGCTTTCGTCAAGGTCAACGTGTTTGAGCTCCACATTTGACACCTTGATGCCCCAGCCTTCTGTTTGTTCATCCAGGATTTTCTGGATATCGAGATTCAACTGCTCGCGGCTGGCCAGCATTTCATCCAGCTCATGCTGACCCAGTACCGAACGCAGTGTGGTCTGGGCAAGCTGGCTGGTTGCTTCAAAATAGTTTTCAACATTGATGATGGCTTTTTGCGGATCAGTTACCCGGAAATACAGCACTGCGTTTACTTTCACCGATACGTTGTCCCGTGAAATGACATCCTGGGTGGGGACATCAAAAACCTGGGTGCGTAACCCTACCCGCATCATTTGCTGAATGCCCGGTATGATTATGATCAAGCCCGGCCCTTTTACTTGTTGAAACCGGCCCAGGAAAAAAACCACGGCGCGTTCGTATTCTCTCAGTATATGGAATGCAGAAAACAACAAGCCAAGCACGAGGCTGATCAGTACTGCAAAAAAAATTTCCATGTTGGAGCTCCTTTGTAATTTACTGGATTTTGGTGACCTGCAGATTCAGGCCATCGACAGCTGTCACTTTGACCCTGTCGCCATGCTGCAAGGGTGTGTTGGTGCTTGCATGCCATAGCTCACCCTGGATTTTTACTGTGCCTTCGGTGGCAAAGTTGTCTGCACTGGTGCCGATCAGGCCGACAAGGGTCTGAATGCCAGAGACTGTTTCTGTTTTTTTGATTCGCATGAACATGCGCAGGGTTATAGCCAACAGGATCGCAGTAAAGGTTGCAACTGCAATCAATAACGGCAGGGAAATCCGGAATATTTCTGTCTGGGTATCTATCAGCATCACTCCGCCGACAAGAAATGCAATGATGCCGCCAATGCCAAGGATGCCGAAACTGGGCATCAAGGCTTCGGCCCCCATGAGTACCAGGCCAAGAACAACAAGCGCCAGACCTGCATAGTTGACTGGTAACAGCTGCAGACCGTATCCGGCAAGCAGCAGGCAAATAATGCCCACGACACCACCAAATCCGAATCCGGGATAGTAGAATTCGATAACCAGTCCGTACAGGCCGATCATGCCCAGAATCAGGATCAGGCTCGGATTGGTCAGAACAGTCAGCATCTTCATGCGCCAGTCCATTTCATGGAACTGCAAAGGACTGCCAGCAGTATCAAGAGTAATTGCATTGCCCCTGATTACAAGCTCTCGCCCATGCAACTGTACCAGCAGGTTATTCAAGTCCTCGGCAACAATGTCGACCACATTCTCAGCCAATGCTTCTTCTGCAGAAAGGGCTGCTGCATCGGTTACTGCAGACTCTGCCCAAAATGCATTGCGCCCGTTTCTTTCAGCCAGACCCCGAATGTATGCGCGGGCATCGTTGATCATCTTTCTCTCCATGGCAGTAGTACCCGCGTTGCCCTGATCTTCTGATTGCTCTTCATCCCCGGCTGTGGGCAACGATGGCATGCCAATTTGCACAGGCGTGGCAGCACCAAGGGTGGTCGCAGGTGCCATGGCGGCAACATGACTGGCATAAAGAATGTAAGTGCCGGCACTGGCGGCTCTCGCTCCCTGCGGAGAAACATAGGTCACAACAGGTACATCGGAATCAAGAATGCCCTGAATAATGTCCCGCATGGCAGTATCAAGACCGCCTGGCGTATCCATCTGTATGACAATGAGAGAAGCACCGGAGTCGGCCGCCCTGGTAATACCGGTTTGGATATAGGTACTGATGGCCGGCCCAATTGCGCCGTCAAGCGTAAGTACCTGCACAAAGCCGGTGTTAATTCCCGCTTGCGGAAGAGCGGCAGCAGGAAGTAACAGCAGCATGCAGAAACAAAAAAATTTTTGTAGTCTTGCGCCGATACTGTTCATCAGAATCAATCCCCCGAGCACAATCTAGCACGATATCCGTACTACAGGAATTCGGCATGATTCAGGTCAATTGTGACTCTTTTGGAATGTATTTATCGGAACATGCTGTAATTGCGAAACATTTTCCGGAAGAAGTATCCTGCTTGAAAACTGTTTCTCCCATTCTGACTGGAGCCTGGCTCCCACGCTTATATTTCAGTCCATGAGTCAAAGGAGTACAAGTCATTGTTGCCCCGGTTAACAAATCCGGATTTTGGCGCCAGCATCCCTGCTGGCGACAGTCGCTGCACGGCCTGTGAAACTCATGTTCTCCAGCCCAAGTGGAACAACCAT
The DNA here is from genome assembly GCA_030831125.1 of Gammaproteobacteria bacterium. Classification (GTDB taxonomy): domain Bacteria; phylum Pseudomonadota; class Gammaproteobacteria; order Pseudomonadales; family Pseudohongiellaceae; genus CAILUG01. The sequence goes on along the minus strand of JAURLQ010000013.1, from coordinate 57,622 downwards.
GGGTAGAAGTAATCTGGTCGGCAGCAAGAAATTCATGCTGCCTGTTTTGCATGTGATGGCTACAGGTTTCATGGCAAATCGTGCAAGTGGCCACTCTTCGTCCCGTTGACCATAATCACCCCCCGGATTTTGCGATTGACCATAAATATTGGTGCGCGTCCCTGTTTTTTCTGCTCCCCACTGTTTATCCTTGCACCTCCGTAAAAAACAGTAGCAATAATCCATGTCCACCATCCTGCAATCACTCCCCATTGGCAACAAAGTGGGTATCGCCTTTTCCGGCGGTCTTGATACCAGTGCAGCTCTGCACTGGATGAAACAGAAAGGGGCCGAGCCCTATGCCTATACGGCCAATCTGGCCCAGCCTGACGAGGCTGACTACGATGAAATTCCTCGCAAGGCACTCCAGTATGGCGCTGCAAAGGCCCGCCTGATCGATTGCCGCAGGCAGCTGGCCAACGAAGGTATAGCTGCCATCCAGTGTGGTGCCTTTCATGTGACTACAGCCGGGGTGACCTATTTCAATACCACGCCACTGGGACGTGCCGTAACGGGGACCATGCTCGTGGCGGCGATGAAGGAAGATGATGTCAACATCTGGGGAGACGGCAGCACCTACAAGGGCAACGATATCGAGCGTTTTTATCGTTATGGGCTGCTGACCAATCCGAACCTGAAAATCTACAAACCCTGGCTCGATGCCGACTTCATTCGCGAGCTGGGCGGACGTGCGGAAATGTCCGAGTTCATGAACAAGTCCGGCTTTGCCTACAAGATGTCATCGGAAAAAGCCTACAGCACAGACAGCAACATGCTTGGTGCAACGCATGAAGCCAAGGATCTGGAGTTTCTCAATGTCGGCATGGACATAGTCAAGCCAATCATGGGGGTGCCTTTCTGGAAGGAGGATGTCGAGGTCAAGCCTGAAATTGTGCGCGTGCGCTTCGAGGAAGGTGTGCCGGTGGCACTGAACGGCAAGAGTATTACCGATCCAGTTGAACTCATACTTGAAGCCAACCGTATAGGCGGTCGACATGGTCTGGGCATGAGCGACCAGATCGAGAACCGCATAATCGAGGCCAAGAGCCGGGGTATTTATGAAGCACCGGGCATGGCACTGCTGTTCATTGCCTATGAACGCCTTGTAACCGGCATCCACAACGAAGACACCATAGAGCAGTACCGGATCAACGGCATCAGGCTCGGACGTCTGCTTTACCAGGGTCGCTGGTTCGATCCACAAACGCTCATGCTCCGTGAAAGTTCACAGCGCTGGGTGGCCACAGCTGTTACCGGGGAAGTGACACTCGAGCTGCGCCGGGGTAACGACTATTCACTGCTCAATACTGAAAGTCCGAACCTGACCTATCATGCAGAACGCCTTACCATGGAGAAGGGCGATTCCTTGTTCACGGCCCAGGACAGAATAGGGCAATTGACCATGCGCAATCTGGACATTGTTGATACACGCGACAAACTTTCCCTGTACACGGGCTCGGGTCTGTTGAGTGTAGGCAAGGACCACAGTCCACCCAGTCTGGAGCCCCCAAAAAAGGACAGCTGATGATGAAAAATCCGGTCAGAACCCTCTGCAGTCTGATTTTGCTGGCAAACGGATTGTTGGCCTCTGACCTGATGGCAGACCAGAATGATCCCCGACTAGGGGATCTGTTCATGAAATTGCATGAAGCTGCCAATGAGGTCCAGTCCTGGCCACTTGAGCAGCAGATCTGGGAAATCTGGCTGGAGCATGACAATCCCTCGAACTACAACCTGATGATGACCGGCATCGCCCAGATGAACAGCAACAATCTGCGGGGTGCCGTAGCCACCTTCACCCGTCTCATTGAACTGGCACCTGAATATGCCGAAGCCTGGAACAAACGTGCCACACTGCATTATCTTCTGGGCAACCATGAAGCCTCAAAGGCTGATATAGAAGAGGTGCTGAAGCTGGAGCCTTACCATTTTGGTGCGCTGTCGGGGCTGGGGCTGGTCAACCTTGCCCAGAACAATCTGCTTGGCGCCAGAACGGCATTCAATTCTGCTCTGGAAGTGCATCCCAACATGGAGGGGGTGAGACAGAATCTGCGCGCGCTGGAGCAATTGTTGAACAACAGTGTAATTTGACAGGTTCTTCATTCAATTGCTTCCTGAACATGTAAACTCCCGCCTGTAATTTGGTCGTAGAACAGAGGATTAACATGAAAGGAAAATGGTTCTGGCATTTGCTGAAGTTTCTCACCCTGCCATTTACTCTACTGGTTGCATATTTCATTTCACTCAGTGGAGCAGGATTTCCTGTCTACATTGTGCTTGGCTTGCTCATCCTGGTCGTATCAATGTTGGCTGTAGAACAGCTTTGCCAGCGCTTTGGGCCGCCTGCGTCCGGCACCGGTCTGGTTTCCCTGTTCGGCATCGGCAAGCCGGCAGGTTCAGAGGCTCCTGCAGATACACTCAGCGCCCCGAAGTACCCGATCATGGATGAAAGGATCAAGGACAAACTGCTGGCCAACATTCCGGCAAATCACCGTGTACGTGTGTACTGCAGAGGCAGGTATTTCTTCGATCTGTTCACCGATATCAACAGTTTTCTGTATGCCAGGGGTTACAGCGTTGAAGCAGAAGTGCTGTTCAATTCCGACGGGCTGATAACGCCGGATACCGGCATAGTGGTGGGCAAGGACTGTACGACCATCTATCTGAACTCGGCAACCCAGGGATCCATGGAATTGCTTTCCAAGTGGCCCAACTGACCCGGGGTCAGAGCCACCCGGCTGCTTCAGTCGGTAGGCTTGTCCCGGTATTCACACAGGTCTGATATCACACAACTGCCACAACGTGGCTTTCGTGCAATGCAGGTATAGCGGCCATGCAGGATGAGCCAGTGGTGGGCATCCAGCAGAAATTCTTCCGGTACAAACTTCAGCAGTTTCCTTTCCACTTCCAGGACATTCTTCCCCGGGGCAATACCGGTACGGTTTGATAACCGGAATATATGGGTGTCCACAGCCATGGCCTTTTGTCTGAACCAGGTATTGAGCACCACATTGGCAGTTTTCCGGCCAACACCCGGCAGGGCTTCAAGTGCTTCACGGGTATCAGGTACCTGCGAGTCATGTGCTTCAACCAGTATGCGACAGGTCTTGATGACATTTTCGGCTTTGGTGTTGAACAGCCCGATGGTCTTGATGTAACCCTTGAGTTTCTTCACGCCAAGTTCGAGCATGGCTTCGGGAGAGTTGGCCACTGGAAAAAGTCTGGCCGTAGCCTTGTTGACGCTCACGTCTGTGGCCTGGGCTGAAAGCATAACAGCCACCAGTAGCTCGAAAGCACTGTTGTAAACCAGTTCCGTAACAGGATCAGGATTGGCTTCACGCAGCCTGCGGAAAATTTCAGTTCGCTTCGCTTTGTTCATGCCATGCAGTCAGGATGCAGAACATTGAAAAGAGCAGGCAGTCAAGTGTCAGACCTGGCCGGTTACGCGTACACGTTTGCTGCCGGTTACAGCCGTTTCCCCGGAAGTTTCCGGTTCTGCCATTTTTCTGTCGATGATGTTCTTCATTGCAATCAGGAAGCCCATCACAAGAAAGGCACCTGGTGGCAGGATGGCAAGCAGAAAGGGTGACTCGGCTTGCCAGAGCTGAATTTCCCAGCCCCCGGCAAACGGCAAGAGCAGTTCCATATTGGCAAACAGGGTTCCGGTTCCCAGCAGTTCCCTGACAATGCCGAGTAGAAGCAACACAGACGTGAAACCTGCACCCATCATCAGGCCGTCCAGCAGGGAGGCAACCGGAACATTCTTGCTGGCAAATCCTTCTGCACGACCAAGAATGATGCAGTTGGTCACAATGAGCGGGATGAAGATGCCAAGTGTCTGGTAAAGGGTGTAGGCATAGGCCTGCATGAGCAGTTCGGCGCAGGTGGTGAACGCGGCAATGATCAGCACGAAGGCGGGCAGCCTGATGGCATCGATTACCTGGTTGCGCAGCAGCGAAACGGTCAGGTTGGAGCCAACCAGCACCAGGATGGTAGCCAGTCCCAGCCCCAGTGCATTGACTACCGAGTTGCTGACCGCCAACAGGGGACAAAGGCCAAGCAATTGCACCAGTGCCGGATTGTTGGCCCACATGCCGTTCTTGATTATGTCCTGGTATTGGGTGCTCATGGATTGCTTCCTTCTGTCACATGGTTGAACAGGGCAGTCCTGTTTGCATCAAAGAACAGCAAGGCATTGTATACGGCACCCACCACTGCGCGGGGTGTGATGGTGGCACCCACAAACTGGTCGAATTCCCCGCCGTCTTTCTTGACACGCCACAGCAGGGGGTCGGTATTGGCGAGTGAACGGTTGTCGAAAGTCAGTATCCAGTCTGATTTGCGCAGTTCAATCTTGTCACCCAGGCCCGGTGTTTCAGTGTGCTGCAGGGTCCGTACACCGGTGATTTCCCCTGATGCATCCAGCCCGATCAGGAGCACTATGGTTCCGCTGTAGCCATCCGGAGCTTCCAGCGGCAGTATTACACCAACGGGTTCTCCTGCCATCCTGGCCACATAAGCTGAACGTGGGGTACTGAGACCCAGCAGCGCGGCCTGTTCGAATGATTCTGCAGCGGGAGAGATGATAAAGCTGTCACTGAGCAGGTCGTTGTCGTGACTGGCCGGTGGCAGTACAGCATTCAGCGCTTCCAGCTCGGCGGCCGCACGCTGTGCTTCTATACGCTGGGCTGTCCCGTTACTGATGAGGGCCAACAGCAGGGCGGCACCAAAGGCAAACAGGCCCAGACGGAAACTGTGCCGGCGTATTGAAGTGCCGAGCGGGATATCTTGTTCTTCGGTGTCACTCACTTGCGGTGCCCGTAGGTTCTGGGTTGTGTATAGGCATCAATCAGGGGGGCGGAAAAATTGCCCAGCAATACGGCGAAAGCAACACCGTCTGCGTAGTTGCCCCAAATCCTGATGACATAAACGATGATACCAATCATGGCGCCATAGATCAGGCGGCCCTTCGGCGTGGTAGAAGCTGTAACCGGGTCTGTGGCTATAAAGAAGGCACCCAACATCGTAGCACCACCGAACAAATGCATCAGTGGAGAACCACCACTGGCTGAACTGCCTCCATCGTAGAAAACAGCAGAAAGGATGGCAATGGCTGCCAGCATACCCACAGGTATGCGCCAACCGATGATTTTCTTGTACAGCAGATAGAGTCCGCCCAGCAGAAAACCGGTATTGACCCATTCCCAGCCAAGACCCGACCACCGGCCCATGACATCGGTTACCGACCAGAATTCGCTGACCAGCATACCGCCTCGTTGCTGGCGAAACGAGTCCAGTGCAGTTGCCCCGGTATAGGCATCAATGCCGGCAAAGGGTTCGGCACCGAAAAACATGACCAGGCTTTCACCGAAGCCCGGAAGTGCATCTGTGGCACCAACAGGCAGCACCCAGCGGGTCATTTGCAGCGGAAAGGAAATCAGCAATACCACATATCCCACCATGGCCGGATTGAATGGGTTGTAGCCCATGCCGCCATAAAGATGCTTGGCAATGCCGATGGCAAAGGTGATACCAATGAGCCCAAGCCACCAGGGTGCCGTGGGAGGCAGGGCAAGTCCCAGCAGTACAGCTGTTACAAGCGCACTGTAGTCACGCAGGTAAAAAGCTATTGGACGTCCGCGCAAATGGAGTATCAGGGCCTCGATCCCCAAAGCCAGCAGCGCCAGCCAGATGATGTTGATCACCGTACCCCAGCCGAAAAACCAGGTAAGCGCCGTCAGACCGGGGACGCAGGCCAACATAACCTGTTGCATAACCTGTCCGGTGGAGTGACCCTGATGTCCATGTGGAGAGCTGTTGAGCATGCTCATGATCCGGGCTCTGTGTCATTTTGTTCTTGTTGGGAAGCTTTTGCGGCCCTGGCCGCTTTTTTGGCATTCACTCGTTCAAGTGCTGCCTTGATGGCATCCTTTGCTTCTTTCTGTTCCCCCCCGGCCTGTTCCCCCCCGGCCTGTTCACCACCGGCTGCAGCTTCTTGCTTGCGCTTTTTGGCAAGGGCCGCGCGTTCTGCCCGGCGCTGTTCATCCTGACGTTTCTGTTCTTCCATGCGCTGCTGATGGAAATCAAAACGCTTTTTGGAATACTCGGCCTTGAGTTCCTTTTCCTTCGCTTCCCGCAATTCAGCTTTTGTCGCCCGATAGTATTGCACGAGGGGAATATGGCTGGGACACACATAGGCGCAGGCACCACATTCTATGCAGTCCATGATATTGTGTTGCTCTGCTTTTTCGAGCTCCTTGCTTCTTGAAAACCAGAAAAGCTGTTGGGGCAAGAGGTTCACAGGGCAGACATCCGTACAAAATCCACAGCGTATACAGGCCTGTTGAGGCGCTGGTGTTGGCAGCTCGGATTCTGTTGTCGCTATGATGCAGTTGGTAATCTTGACGATGGGCAGATCAGCATGCGGCAGATGAAAACCCATGAGTGGGCCACCACTGATAACCCTGGAAAGACGGCTTTCATCAAGATCGCACTGTGCAAGCAGCTCAGCCACAGGAGTGCCAATGAGCACTTCCATGTTGCAGGGATGCTCCAGGGCTGCACCTGTGAAAGTGGTTATTCGGGAAACCAGTGCTTCACCATGCAGCACAGCACGGGCGATGGCTCGGGCAGTACCAACGTTCTGGCACATGATGCCGCTTTGTATGGTGATTTTGCCGCTGGGCACTTCTGTGCCGGTAAGCAGCCAGATAAGCTGCTTTTCTGCACCCGATGGATATTTGGTGGGTACTTCCACCAGCGAGAGCCTGTCATCAAATGCGTCTTCAATGGCTTTGAGCATGGCATCGCGGGCATCGGGTTTGTTGTCTTCAATGCCGATGAGGCATTTGCCGGCTCCGGTTATCTGTAACAGCAGCCATATACCTTTGATGATTTCGTCAGCATGTTCGCGCATCAGGGCATGGTCTGCGGTAATGAACGGTTCGCACTCGGCCGCGTTGATTACCAGTGTATGAACCTTACTTAGGGCACCACGTAATTTGGTATGTGAGGGAAATCCGGCGCCACCCAGTCCGCTGATCCCACAGTCATGAATACGGGTAATGAGCGTGTCGACATCAGTTTCTGCAGGATCAAGCGGTGGCAGCTTCTGCCATTCATCCTGCCCGTCGCTGGCAATGACAGCGCAGAGCTCTGGCAGACCTGACATGTTCGGCACCGCATGTTCTGTAATTTCCACTACAGTACCAGAAGTGGAAGCATGGGCATTGAGTCCGGTGACCGGATTACCGCTGGCCAGCAATTGCCCCTTGTACACCTTGTCACCTGGCTGCACTTGCACGTGGGCTTGTGCAAAGCCTGGTTGTGTAAGCGGGATAATGAGTCTTGCTGGCAGTTCTGCCTGGCGGATCGGACCCTGCAATGACTGCGCCTTGTTTTCGGAGGGGTGGATACCACCGGGCAGCGGGTAAAAGCTGTGACTGGCCTGAATGCTCATCAGCTTGCCTTTCGCATCTGGTCAGTCACTATCAACTGCACATTCTGCAGACGTGGATCAGGACGCTGCCAATGCCAGTTCTGCAGGGGATTTTTTTCCGGGATCATGTCTATGCAGTCAACAGGGCAGGGTTCGACACAGAGGTCGCATCCGGTGCATTCACTGGTGATGACCGTATGCATGTGTTTGGCGCTACCAAGAATGGCATCTACAGGACAGGCCTGTATGCACTTGGTGCAACCTATGCACTCGTCTTCACGGATATAGGCAACCTTGCGGACATCTTCGACACCATGTTCGGCATCGAGAGGCTCAGGTTCCACATCCAGCAGATTGGCCAATGCTGCAATCGTGCTCTCTCCACCCGGTGGACATTTGTTTATGGGGCCGCCTGCAGCAATTGATTCTGCATAGGGACGGCAACCGGGATGTCCACACTGGCCACACTGTGTTTGGGGGAGCAGGGCATTGATCTCATCCACTATGGGATTTCCTTCAACCCTGAATGCCTTTGCGGCATAGCCGAGCAGAGCTCCAAAAACCACTGCCAGTATCAACAGGGTAAATACAGGTGTGAGGATTTCCATCAGACCAGTCCGGCAAAGCCCATGAAGGCGAGTGACATCAATCCGGCAGTAATCATTGCTATAGCTGCTCCCTCGAAAGGGAGCGGTACATCGCCTACTGCCAGGCGTTCACGCATGGCAGAGAAAAGGACCAGAACCAGGGAAAAGCCCACTGCGGCACCGAATCCGAAAAACACCGATTCGACAAAGGTGTTGGCGCGATTGCTGTTGAGCAGTGCTACGCCCAGAACGGCACAATTTGTGGTTATCAGGGGCAGAAAAATGCCAAGCACCTTGTAAAGCAAAGGTGAGGTCTTGTGCATGACCATTTCGGTAAAGTTGACAACCACTGCAATTACCAGGATGAAGGAAATAGTGCGCAGGAAAACCAGATTGAATGGCAACAGCAGATACTGGTAAACCAGATAACTGCAAACTGAAGAAAGGGTAAGTACGAAAGTGGTTGCTGCCGACATGCCGATGGCAGTTTCCAGTTTGCCGCTGACACCCATGAAAGGGCACAGACCCAGAAACTGGGTCAGTACGAAGTTGTTCACCAGAATGGCGGCCAACAGCAGCAGCAGGATGTCGGACATCAGGAATCAGGCCTTTTTCGATTCGATCAGCTCAATCATGTAACCGTCAGGATCTTTCACGAAGGCGATGACACTGCCACCGTGTTTCATGGGGCCTGCGGGTCGCACCACATTACCACCCTTGGCTGCAATCTCGTCACAGGCCTTGTAGGCATCCGGTACTTCAATGGCAATATGACCAAAGGCATTACCCGCCTCGTAACTGTGGGTATCCCAGTTGTAGGTAAGTTCGATCATGGGATCGGTGGAGATGTCGCCATATCCGACAAAGGCGAGTGTGAATTTGCCTTCAGGGTATTCGCGTTTGCTCAGCAGGTCCATGCCGAAGATATTGGTATAGAAGTCTATTGATTTTTCCAGGTCGGTGACCCGGATCATGGTATGCATGATGCGCATGGTGATACTCCTTGGACAACAGGTGGCTATTAAACCAAAAAGAGGCCTGTCCCCGCACCTGTATTGTGCGAGTCCTGTTGATCGGGCTGCTGATCGGAGCCAACAGACTTGAAAGCATTGTTGAATGACGACTTGCTGAATTTGCAAGTTTTGCTGAACACAGGCATGCCCGTTGAATTTAGGCCACAATAGGCCCGGGCAGGGGCGCAGCGCCAAAATGGCAGATACAAGGGTCTGAACTGACAAACATGAATGCACCGGTAACAGTTGATCTGTGGATATTGGAAGAACCTGCTGTATTGGCGGCTTCCCTGACTGCCAGCCTGGAATCGATGCTGGATGACAGGGAAAAGGCCCGATACAGGCGCTTCGCCCGAACTGAAGACAAACAGCGGTTTCTGCTCAACCGGAGTTTTGTCAGGCAGGTGCTGGCTGGTTATACAGACACTTCTCCGGTTTCCCTGCAAATCTGCACCTCAACCTTCGGTAAACCCCTGCTGGTACAGGGTGAGCAGGAAGAGCTTATACATTTCAATCTCAGCCACACCCGCGGTTGGGCGGCACTTGCTGTGTGCAGGCAGGCAGAAGTCGGTGTGGATATCGAATTGCTGGACCGCAACCCGGACATGGAAGGGCTTGCCAGACGATATTTCTCTGTACAGGAAGTCACTGACCTGATGGAACTTGAAGCAGCAGACAGGTGCAGGCGATTTTTTGCACTTTGGACTGCCAAGGAAGCATTTTTGAAGGCGATTGGCCTGGGCCTGCGGATTCCTTTGAACAGTTTTTCAGTGTTCTTTTCCGGGCAACACCCTGCTATTTTCCGGCATGGGGCAGAAACCGGAAATCAGTTCGTGTGCTGCAGGCACTGGTTCATGGCCGAACGCTGCTCGCTTGCGCTGGTAGCATGTGTTGACCCCGTGCAGGAAATCATTGTTAATTTCAACGAGTGGTCACCTGATGACAATCCCCTTGTCAGTCAGCTGATGTAAGCGTGCTGGTTGATGGGAAAAAACAATAATGAACAAGGATAAAACTGACTGAGCATGCCACTGGAAAAGCCTACAAAACTGTTGTCCGGACTCAGCCCGACTGCAGTGGGCCATGTCGCATTCCTGATGCTCTTCGGCGGAATTGGTTCTGTTGTTTACTATTTCTATATAACAGCCTACCGGGATTTTGATTCAGCTCTGCGGGAAAACATTTCGTACCTGAGCAGCATGGCGGTGGAGCTGGTAGACATCGAGGCGCATGAGCAATTGACAAGCGCCGACCAAATGGACTCCGATCTATACCGTAATACCCTTGCGCCCCTGATCAGATTCCACAAGGGTAATCCTCGTATCCAGTATCTGTATACCATGCGTGTAGCTGATGGCATGGAGCGCTTTGTACTCGATACTGCCAATGATCCCGGTATCAGCAGCATGTTGACCGTAACCGGCATGGAAATTTATGGATCGGCCCTGATGGAAGATTACGAGCCGAACGAAGATGACGAGGAAAATCGGGTGCTGCGTGCCGGCAACCGCTATGTCTATCCTGGTACTTTTTCTGATGAATACGGAGAATTTATCACAGGAGAGTCGCCGATGTTTGATGCTGAAGGTAACTACCTTGGCTATCTTGGTGTGGACTTTTCAGTCAGGGAGTTCAACAGCACACTGAACCAACTGAGAATTGCAGCCGCAGGAGCAGTGCTACTGACATTGCTGCTGAGTCTGGTCCTTTCGCGCCTTCTGGTAAGATTGAAATCACTGAGTGACAGCACTATTGAGGCACTTGAAATTTCAAAGCAGGAAACCCTGCAGCAAAAGGAACTGGCCGAAGCAGCAAGCAAGGCCAAGAGCGAATTCCTGTCAATTGCAACGCACGATCTTAAAAATCCCATCGCAGGGGTTGTCGGATTGTCACAGATCATCCTGAAAGGATCATCAGAGGCGGTTTCAACTCCCGAAAAAATAACCCGGTATGTGCAGAGTATCCATGAAACTGCCAGTCATATGTCGGAAGTGGTCAACAGCATTCTGTCGACCGAGAATATTGAGCAGGCCGCCATGAGCAGCGAAGTTTTCGACCTTTCCGATTTTCTACTCAAGATCATTGATTTCAACCGGAATCTTGCGCATCGCAAGCAGCAGACAATGAAGCTGGACATTGCGCTGGATCTGCATGTTCGTGGCGACAGAACGCGCATGCGAGAAGCGCTCGAAAACTATATCAGCAATGCCGTGAAATATTCACCTGAAGGCAAAACCATCAGGATCAGCCTTAAAGAGTTGCCAACGGAGCCGGGTACTCTGGAGTTCCGGGTTGCTGATCAGGGGCCGGGGCTCACCAATGCAGACCAGAAAAAGGTTTTCGGCAAATTCCAGAGGCTCAGCGCCAGGCCAACCGGTGGAGAATCCTCAACCGGTCTGGGGCTTTCCATAGTGAAATCGATTGCGGAAATGCACGGAGGATCTGTGGGTTGTGACTGCGAGGCGGGGCAGGGGGCCCAATTCTGGATGCGCCTGCCCATTTGGCAGTAAAACTGCAGGTGCCGGTATTATGCAGGATCAGGTACGCCACAATCCTCATAGGGAAGCCCAACATACTGCTCGGCCAATACTGTTTTTCCTGCCTCGGAGTTCAGGTAGAAATCCAGCTCGGATGTCATGAATTTCTGGTAGGTGTCGGCACCTTCACCTGCAGACCCTTCAACACCATCGAGATTGTGCAGCATGTTGGTCATCCACCATGAGAAACGCTCACCATGCCAGATTCGACGCAGCGCAGCAGCTGAATACCGCTGCAAACAAGAAGGATCATTCTGCCTGATGGCATGGTTCAGCAAGCGGTACAGTGCCGCTACATCCGAGGCTGCCAGGTTCAGTCCCTTGGCACCAGTTGGCGGTACGATGTGCCCTGCATCTCCTACAAGAAACAGTCTGCCATATTGCAAGGGTTCGCAAACGAAGGAACGCAGGGGAGCGATGCTTTTCTCAATGCTTGGACCGGTTACCAGTCTTTCAGCAGCCTCTTCCGGCAAGCGCCTGTGCAGTTCTTCCCAGAAAGCCTCGTCAGACCATTGCTCTACCTTGTGATCCAGTGGTACATCTATGTAGTAACGAGAACGGGTATGCGAACGCATACTGGCCAGAGCAAAACCACGCTGGCTGCGACAGTAGATAAGTTCATGATTAACCGGTGGAGTATCACTCAGCAGACCGAGCCAGCCAAAGGGATATACTCTTTCGTATTCAGTGCGCAATTCAGCCGGAATGCTTTGCCGGGAAATGCCATGGAAGCCGTCACAGCCGGCAATATAATCACATGACAGCTCGTAATCCTGACCCTGATGTGAAAAAAGTACTTTGGGATTATCCGAGGTGATTCCAGCGAGATTTGTTACCGGCGCTTCGTACCAGGTGGGCAGAGCCATTGCCTGCCTTGCTTCCATCAGGTCTCTGGTGATCTCAACCTGACCATAGCACATCACGGATTTGCCGCCGGTGAGTTTCCTGAGATCAATTCGTGTCTGTTGGTTGTTATGGGCAATGATGACACCATCGTGTACCAGTCCTTCCTGGTCCATACGATGGGCTGCACCTGCCTGGCGGACAAGATCCACAAAACCCTGTTCCAGAATGCCGGCGCGAATGCGGCCAAGTACATAATCTGCACTGACCCGTTCGATAATCACGTTGTCGATGCCCTGTTTTGCCAACAGTTGGCCAAGCAGCAGCCCGGAGGGACCGCTGCCTATGATTGCTACCTGTGTGTTGAGACGTTTGGTTGTCATGGCCTTGCCTTGTACCGTGCTTTTTGTTTGCTGCTCATTGTCCTTTATCAAGGAACGTTCAGGTTACCCTTGTTCCGGGAACAGCACCATCATGCGGAGCCATCAGATATATATCCTTGCCATCACCGGCAGCAAGGATCATACCCTCTGACAGGCCGAATTTCATTTTGCGAGCCTTCAGGTTGGCTACCATCACTGTCAATTTGCCAATCAGCTCCTGTGGTTTGTAGGCGGATTTGATGCCGGAAAAAACAGTACGTTGAACTGCATTCCCCTGGGCATCAAGGCCCAGATCAAGTGTCAGTTTCAGTAGTTTGTCTGCACCTTCTACATGCTCGGCATTGATGATTTTCACGACACGCAGATCCACTTTGGCAAAGTCGGGAAATTCAATTTCTTCGGAAACCGGATCCTTTGCCAGAGGCGCATCCTGGGCTACTGAATCGCTCTTTTTGCCCATGCTGCCGGAACTTGCTTCAAGCATTGCCTCAACAGCTTTCGGATCAACCCGTGAAATCAGGGGCTGGAAGGTATTGATCACATGTTCACCAGGCGACTTTTCAGCATCTGCCCATTGCAGAGGATCGCAGTTGAGGAAACTTTCGCTTTGCAGTGCCAACTGGGGTAATACCGGTTTAAGGTAAATGACCAGCAGGCGGAACAGCTTAAGCCCGGTACCGCAAATCTGCTGAACTTCAGGAGATTGCGGATCTGCCTTTGACAATACCCATGGCTGCTTTTCTGCTATCCAGGCATTGGCCTTGTCGGCCAGCGCCATGATTGCGCGCATGGCTTTGCTGAACTCTCTTTGGTCATACAGCGAGGCTATTTCAGCAGCTGCATCCTGAAACTCGGCTGTCAGCCCGGGTTCTGCATCAACCGCTGAAAGCCGGTTTTGAAAGTTCCTGTTGATGAATCCTGCACAACGGCTGGCAATGTTGACCACTTTGCCTACGAGATCTGAATTCACCCGTAATACGAAATCTTCCAGATTGAGGTCCTGGTCGTCAGGCGTGCTGCCCAGTTTGGCGGCAAAGTAATAACGCAGATATTCAGGGTTCAGGTGCGCCTTCCAGGTTTCCGCAGTGATGAAGGTGCCACGCGACTTGGACATTTTCTGGCCGTTGATCGACAGGAAGCCATTAACACTGATGAAGCTTGGTGTGCGGAAACCTGCAGTACTCAGCATGGCCGGCCAGAAGAGGGCATGAAAATTGATGATGTCCTTGCCGATGAAATGCCACAGTTCTGTTTCTGCCCCGGTGCTCCAGTACGCATCAAAGTCGATGCCTTTTTCATCGCAGAGTTTCCTGAAGCTGGCCATGTAGCCTATAGGGGCATCGAGCCATACATAGAAATACTTGCCCGGGGCATCGGGTATTTCAAATCCGAAGTAGGGGGCATCCCGGCTGATATCCCATTCCTGCAGGCCACCATCGAGCCACTCTGCAAGTTTGTTGGCTACTGCCGGGACAAGGGTGCCGCTGCGGGTCCAGTCTTTCAGGAACGTGGTGAATTCAGGCAGTCTGAAAAAGTAATGCTCTGATTCCTTCAGGACAGGTGTGGCACCCGAAATGGTGGAATGGGGATTGATCAGGTCTGTTGCCGCGTATGTGGAAGAACATACTTCGCAGTTGTCGCCATACTGGTCTTCTGCCTTGCATTTCGGGCATTGGCCCTTGATAAAGCGGTCGGCAAGAAAGAGATTTTTTTCGGGATCGAACAGTTGTGTGATGCTGCGGGTGGCTATTCGATCTGCTTCCTGCAGGCGCTGGTAGATGTATGAGGAAAGTTCACGGTTTTCTTCGGAATGCGAGGAATAGTAGATGTCGAAGTCTACGTGGAAGCCGGCAAAGTCGCGATGGTGTTCCTGGCGTACGCCTTCAATCAGGGTTTCAGGGCTGATCCCTGCCTTTTCTGCGCTCAGCATGATGCCTGTGCCATGAGCATCGTCAGCACAGATGTAATGCACGGTGTGTCCTTGCATACGCTGGAATCTTACCCATATGTCGGCTTGTATATAGCCGAGAAGGTGGCCCAGATGGATGGGGCCATTGGCATACGGGAGGGCGTTGGTGACAAGGATGTCGCGCTTGGGCATGTATCTGTCCGGTTACTGCTTTGGTGAGGCGAGGCATAGTAACCAAGAGAGCAGCAAGATTAAAGGTGAAGCACTGATTGCCGGGGCTCCTGAAGGCTTTTCAAGGGACACCCATACCAGTGGGTATATAAGGCCTGTGCCAATTGATCTGAAGTGGGCGTCCCCTGAAAATTCCTGAAAACTGTCCAGATAATTTGAAAACGAACACCAGGGTGTTTCCGTTCGCTCGCTCCTGCTCCTCACCGGAACCACCCTGTCGTTCTGTGAATTGCAAGGCCCTGTTCTTCATGGGATACCCATACCAACGGGTATACAAGGCCGGGTGCCACTTGATCTGAAGTGGGTGTCCACTGAACACTGAAACTGTTAGCGAACGGAAACACCCTGGTGTTCGTTTCCAGATTATTCCAGGGGGCTGAAACTCTTGATCCGGTCTTCAGTTGCGGTTTCGTGAGATCACAAAGCTTTCGTCGTTGAAGTACAGACCACCATACTTGTTCAGGATTTTTGCTGTGGTCTTCAGATAACTGCCCTGCTGGATCACCGCCTCCAGGCGCTGGTCCTCGATCTGGTTGACATATACGGCAGCATTCCATGCTGCAAACAGCGTTGAGGTACCGATACTCGCACCCTCGATTTCCGAAGGCAGAGCATGCATACGGTAGGGAAATATACTTTGTTTGTCGGTGCCGGCCTTGACATTGAATTGACGTACATCACGCCCCAGCAATGCCTTGGTTTCCTTCAGGATGGCATGGCGATCTACAGGGAACGGCTTTTCCTTTGGCCAGAACTGTTTGATCACTTCCTCTGCAGGGTCTTCGCCACACGTCTGTATCACCAGCATCCGTCCACCGGGAGCCAGGGAACGTGCAAGTGGCACCACGATACGTTCAGCCTTGAAACGGGCAGCAGTCCGGGCGCGCCAGGGTTGGGACGCCAGGATGAAATCGTAATACCAGTTCTGCAGGCCGGCTCGTGGGATAACGGCGTCCAGCAGGATCCGGTGATCCTCCCGGTAGATCACCACCACCGAAGGACGCTTGAACAGCGGATTACCGGAAACCTTGCTGGTCTGGGTTTCCCAGCCATGGGCAAACATATCATGCAGGCTTTCAATCTGCTGTTTATAACCGTAGGAGTTGGTGCCTTCGAGCTTGATTTCCTGCCAGTTCATGGCATTGGCAGAGGCAATGTTTGAAGGCATCAGCCGGCAGTCTGCATAGTTCAGATTGGTCAGTACCAGCACGGTTGAGGGATGTTCGCAGAAACGGTCGACCATCTTGTCGAGACCAATGCGCACATCTTCCATACTGATTTCCTTGGCAACTACCACCATCGGCACATTCGGAAAGCGCTGATGAAGATCCCGCATGCAATCGGATAGAACGGTGGCATCGCCCATGCCGGCATCATAAATCCTCAGGGCAGGAGGAGAGGGGTGGAGGTACTGAAACTCCTTGCCAGCCCTTTTGGCGATTGTGTATTTCTCGTTGCAGGTGTTGATGAAGGACAGATAGTTCTGACGGTTGTCATAAAACCGGAAATTGGCTTTTTTACCTGAGGACTGGCCGGGCTCAGTTTTCTTCCTGTTGCGTGCGTTGTCCATCTGTTGTTCCTGTTCTTTTATGATGGTGACAAACCCGCTCTGTTCAGGGGCAGCCGAACCGGATGGTAGTGTCAGGTCATGGGTAGGGTCAAACACGAATAAAGTGACCAAAATGGCTTTCAGTCAATGTCATAAAGTGACAAAAAATGTCACATCCAGACACGCTTGTCGTCTTGGTCAGCGTGATGTCAAAGCGCTATGTATATGAATTTTGAATAAAATTTTCGCGCACTCAGGCTGTATGACACAAGATATTGTGAACCAGCGCACAGTTTTTACAAGGCATGACGGATTTCGTGAATCTGGCATGGGCCTTGCTCTGTATTCCCTGCTTGTTGATTTGTGAGCACGATGGTCCCAGGGATGATGACCGGCGAGGTAATTCAGGATGAACCCTGCGGTAATCAGGGCGA
Source organism: Gammaproteobacteria bacterium (assembly GCA_030831125.1). Lineage (GTDB taxonomy): Bacteria > Pseudomonadota > Gammaproteobacteria > Pseudomonadales > Pseudohongiellaceae > CAILUG01. The sequence continues at coordinate 40,659 of JAURLQ010000013.1, read as the reverse complement.
CCGTCATGCAAACATCCGAGTTAAAGATTTTAACCACACGCTTCCCAAGGAGCAACACCATGCAAAACAAGAAAGTACAGAAGGGTTTTACCCTCATTGAATTGATGATTGTTATTGCGATTATCGGTATTCTGGCTGCAGTTGCACTGCCTGCCTATCAGGACTACACCGTTCGTGCGAAAGCAGCTGAACTGATTCTGGCTGCAAGCTCCAGCAAAAACACCATTTCCGAGTACATCATTACTTCTGGCGCCATTCCGGCCCAGGGTAATGTCCGTGTAGAAAACAACACTTCTACAATGGTTCGTAGCGTCAGCTGGTCCGGCACTGCAATCATCGTAACCGGTAACAACACTGGTCTTGGTGCTACCGTGGTCATGACCATGGTCCCGACCATCAGCACTGCAGGTGGCGTAAACTGGGAGTGTACCCCGAATGCTGGCACCCGCTACATGCCAAGCAGCTGCCAGTAACTTTCATACCTTCGGGTATAAACTGGTACACAAAGCCAGCCCACAAGGGCTGGCTTTTTTTTATCCGCAGCATTACTGCACAATACACATCAAACAACACATGCAGACCAGACAGCATCTGCTTCCTGTCTGGATGTGAAGCATGGTTGGCACTGTGTAACTGAAACTGATCTACTTCGCATGATGAATGACAGAATCCGGATAGCCCTTTATGTGGTGACAGCCCTCGCTGTCTGCATGGGTTTGACCGCCTGGGTCTACTGGCCAGGGCTTTCCGGCGATTTCATGCTGGATGATCAGCCGAATATAGTTGCTCCCTATGTGGATCCCCGCAATATTGATGCGGTGATCTACACCATTACCCACAACGGCAGCGGCATGCTTGGCCGCAGTATTTCTGTTCTCAGTTTCATGCTTACTGCCCTGCAGTTCGGTCTTGATCCCTGGGGCTACAAATTCCACAACCTGCTCTTGCACCTGTTAAACGGTATGCTGATTTTCAGGCTGTTCTATCTGGTGCTGTCCAGACTGGATCCGCAACTGGCAGGTAGAGGGGCACTGATGGTTGCAGGGATTACAGCGGGGCTCTGGCTCATGCATCCCCTTCAGGTCAGCACGGTGATGTATGCAGTGCAGCGCATGGCCATGCTTTCCTCGACTTTCATCCTGCTTGCATTGCTGGCATGGATGAAACTGAGAAGTCTTGAATCCGGAAGTTTGCGTTTTTATGTGTGGGGCTGGCTGGTCTTCCCCCTGATGTGTGTCTGTGCGCTACTCTCCAAGGAACTGGGTGCGCTAATCCCGGTTTTCCTGCTGGGTATGGAATTGCTCGTTTTCCGGACCGGGTGGCAGTACTACCGGCAGGACAGACCACTTGGCGTACTGGCTGCGCTTAGCATTTACCTGCCCCTTCTACTCGGTGTGCTGGTGTTTGCCCTGAAAATTGATTATCTGACTGATTACACAGGACGTACATTCACACTCATGGAACGGGTGTCGAGTCAGATCCACATCATGTTCTTCTATCTGAGATTGATTTTTCTGCCCCGTCTCAAGGACATGAGTCTGTTCCATGATGATTATCCCGTTACCCAGGGCATTGATGCCATCACTCTGCTGCTGGGAGGGCTACTGCTGCTGGCCTGCTGGTCAATCTGGGCCTTGCGGAGACGTGCACCGGTAGTGGCTTTCGGGTTGAGCTGGTTTCTGATTTGCCACCTGATGGAATCAACCATATTTCCTCTGGAACTGGTTTTCGAGCATCGCAACTATATGGCCCTGGCAGGTCTTGTTCTGCTGCCTGTATACGCTGTTGCAAGATTCCCGGTCATGAAGCAGGTTGCAATGATTCTGCCGCTTGTGGTGCTTGTGATGCTGTTCATGACCCGTACACGTGCTGCAGAGTGGGGTGACCCCGTGCTGTTCCATACCATGGCCATCAATGATCATCCCCTTTCTGGCAGGGCCATTACCAGTTATGTGAATTCACCGGCTGCCAGGGATAATGTGGAAGATGTCATCATCAAGCTGCGTCAGTTGACGGAACTCACCCCGACAGAACCGGGAGCCTTTCTGCATATCCAGATTATCGAGTGCAGCAGCGGCATAAGGGAAGATGCGGGGCTTCAGCGTTCCCGCATGCTGTTGGAACAGTATCCGGTATCTGTCTATGGGCTGAATGCCCTGCAGAACCTGTTAACCCTTGTTGCTGAAAACCGTTGCCCTGAAGTTTCACTGGACGACATCGAGTTGCTGTTGGAAACTGCATTCGAATTCGAGCCAAATCAACTGAACCCCAACAATTACAGCAATCTGCAGCGTTTGCGCGGCATACTGCGCTTCCATCAGGGTTTTTATGCACAGGGTGTTGTTTATTATCGGCTGGCCCATGAAACCAGCCAAAGGATTGATACACTGGCCGAGCTTATGTTGTATCAGGTTGCTGCAGGACAATTCGGTGACGCGGATGAAACCATGGCACTGATGGAAGCGCAGAATGCCAGTCGTTTCGGTATCGACAGCTACCAGATCAGGGTATCCAGACGCGAACTGGAAGCAGCCAGAGTTGCCGCAAGCGGGAACAGTCCGGCCAAGGTGCCGGACTCAGAAGAGCAAAGGGCCCAGTAGCGGGATCTGCTGAAATTCCGGGCAGCTCCTCTGGCGCTCACGCATTGGTGACCCATGCAAATCATGGCTTTCATTTCCGGTATGGGCATACTGCTGCTTGCCATGCGTATGCTGGAGCAGTCTCTCGCCCTGCTTGGTGAAGGACATCTGCGACAGGCCCTGCAGCGTGGTACCAGCACTCCCTTCCAGGGAGTTTTGCTGGGCATCTTCATGACAGCAATACTCCAGAGCAGTTCCATAGTCGGTTTGATGACCATGGCCTTCATCGGCGCAGGTGTTCTGCCTTTGCGCAACGGTATTGGCGTGATCATGGGCAGCAATCTTGGTACAACTTTCACTGGTTGGCTTGTTGCCTGGATAGGATTCAAGCTGGATCTGGCAGAGTTCTATACCATATGCATAGGTGCTGGTGCGCTGGTGACAGTGATGAGCAAGGAAAGCGGCAGGCTACAGTCCACAGGCCGCTTTGTGACTGCATTCGGACTGCTGCTGTTTGGTTTGGTACTGATGAAAGAAAGCATCAGTTTCGTTGTAGAGCTCATTGATGTGGCATCACTGCGAGCGCTGTCCCTGCCGGTATATTTCTGCTTTGGCGTAATGCTTACCGCCCTTATCCAGTCGAGTTCGGCAACCATGATGATCAGTCTCTCTGCGCTCAGCGCAGGGATACTTGATCTGCAATCTGCAGCAGTACTCATTGTTGGTGCTGACCTGGGAACTACCAGTACAGTGGTCCTGGGTTCCCTGGGAGGATCTACTACGAAGCGTCAGATAGCCCTGGTACATGTTGTCTTCAATGTAGCAACGGCATTGATCGCGTTGCTGAGCATGTCTTTGATACTGAAGCTGATAGCCGATGTGTACTCTATCGAAGATCAGTTGTTCAGTCTTGTTGCCTTTCACAGCACTTTCAACCTCATGGGTCTGTTCATGATTGTGCCATTCGCATCACGGATTGAAGCTCTGGTAGAAAAACTGGTACCCGGTCCGAAGAAAAGGAAGCTGCTGATTGCGGAAGTGACAACAGAAGTGCCTGCTGCTGCATTTTCTGCTCTTGAACAGGATGTCCGGATGTTGCTGGCTGCCAGCATACTGCTCAATGCCTGGCGGCTTGGTCTGTTGCAGGACAGGAAAGCTGCAAGAGAAACCTTGCTGGCTGAGAGTGTGGAGATAGCCTACAACGAGCTCAAGGACGCTGAAAATGAACTGACCGACTACCTGCTTGAGCTGGGCCGCAAGGAAATGGAACAGGTGCATGTGAGCCGCTTGCAGCAGCTGAGGGTCTGTATTCGTGACAGTCTGTATTCAACCAAGGCCATCAAGGATCTGGAGAAGGACATGAAACTGTTCATGGAGGAAGAAGGTTCGCCCCGTGCCCGTTTCCTGAGCGGTTTGCTCACTGTTTCTGACGAGGTCTATGGCACTTTGCTGGATATCCTGGAAGGGCAGGACAAGGTTTCACCCGAGCAGTTGCGGCAATTGCTCGACCGGGTGAGGATTGCCCATGACAGTGCAAACTCGGATATCTATGAAGCAATAGATCAGCGCTTTTTTGCCAGAGAACAGGCTTCATCGGCTCTAAATATCAACAGGGAGTTCCTGCTGGCGGGGCATTCACTGGTCAACGCTCTGGAACACTGTATGTTGCCGGGAGAACAGGCCCGCACAGTATCGGAACTGCTTAATCTGAGGAATTGAAACGCAACACCGGATGTTGTCCAGATTTCCCCTGCTTCGGCCTTGTATATCTCGGTATGCGGGTGTCCTTTATACCCGTATTACCTGTTATAACCTTCGGGAATTCAGAGATGCTCAATAGCTAATTTCTGTAGATGGAACGGAGACCATCTGCGGCATGGGTGGAGCAAAGCGTATTGCAAGCGCAGCTTGCAGCTTTGAGGAACGACACCCGCTATAGCGGGTGGCTGGACCCGCTTGCGGGCCGCAGTCGAGCCCCCTCGGACGGGTTTGCGGCGTGTCGACGTAACAACTACAGGAATTCGTGATTCCAACTGATATCAAGTCCTGCAGGACATCAACTCCATGTTCAATGCCTGGCAACTTGCTAACAAGCTGCAGCCTGCAAAAAAAAACTGCAGTGCGGTTTCCCGTACTGCAGTTCTTTGCAACTGCGAGGGTCAGATCAGAACAGACCTTCTACCTGGCCCGCTTCATTGACGAAGATGTTTTCGGCTGCCGGTACACGCGGGAGGCCGGGCATGATCATGATGTCACCGCAAACTGCCACGATGAACTCGGCACCTGCAGAGAGGCGCAGTTCACGGATGTTAACGGAATGATTTTCCGGTGCGCCCATCAGTGATGGATCAGTGGAGAAGCTGTACTGGGTTTTCGCCATGCAGATCGGGAAATTGCCATAGAGTTTCTGGAAATCTTCGAATTGCTTGCGCACCTTGCTGTCTGCAGTGATGTCGCTGGCGCGATAGATTTCGCGGGCGATAGTCCGGGTTTTTTCCCAAAGCGTGGCGCTGTCTTCGTACAGGTACTTGAAGTTGCCGGGAGTGTTTTCGATGATGTTGACCACTTCCTTTGCCAGGGCTTCAGTACCGGCACTGCCATCAGCCCAGTGAGTACATTCAATCACTTTTACACCCATTGCAGAGCACAGCTCACGCAGGGTTTCGATTTCAGCCGGTGTATCCTGGATGAAACGGTTGATTGCAACTATCGAGGGCACGCCGTATTTGGCGATGTTCTGCAGGTGACGTTCAAGATTCCTGAAGCCTTTTTTCAGGGCATCAACATTTTCACCCTTGAGCTGGTCCTTCGGCACACCACCGTGCATTTTCAGGGCTCGGACAGTTGCTACAATGGTGACAGCATCTGGCTTGAGGCCGGTTTTTCGACATTTGATGTCGAGGAATTTCTCGGCACCCAGATCGGCACCGAAGCCGGCTTCTGTTACCACATAGTCTGCCAGTTTGAGTGCTGTGGTTGTTGCCATGGCCGAGTTGCAGCCGTGTGCGATGTTCGCAAAGGGTCCGCCATGAATGAATGCCGGGGTGCCTTCAAGCGTCTGTACCAGGTTCGGCAGCAGGGCATCCTTGAGCAGAGCAGTCATTGCACCGTCCGCATTGATCTGTTTGCAGGTAATCGGGGTACCATCGCGGGTTGTGCCGATCACGATATTGGCGAGTCTGCGACGCAGATCGCTGATGTCGGTGGCAAGACAGAAAATTGCCATTACTTCTGATGCAACGGTAATGTCAAACCCGCCCTGACGCGGAAAGCCGTTACCCGGGCCGCCAAGAGCCAGTGCTATGTCGCGCAGTGAACGGTCATTCATGTCTACAACACGGCGCCAACTGATGCGACGCGTGTCTATTTCCAGGCTGTTTGACCAGTAAATATGGTTGTCTACCATCGCAGACAACAGGTTGTGCGCAGCGCCAATGGCATGGAAGTCACCGGTAAAATGCAGGTTGATATCCTCCATTGGAATTACCTGTGCATATCCGCCACCAGCGGCACCGCCTTTCATGCCGAAGCAGGGACCAAGGCTGGGTTCGCGCAGACAGATGGCTGTTTTTTTGCCTATGCGTGCAAGCGCGTCGCCAAGGCCGACAGTGGTTGTGGTCTTGCCTTCGCCTGCCGGTGTTGGAGATATGGCGGTAACGAGGATCAGCTTGCCATTGGGATTGCTTTGCTGTTTCTGGATAAAGCCGTAGTCAATCTTGGCTTTGGTTGGTCCGTAAGGCAGCAGGGCATCTGCAGGTATAGCCAGCTTGGCGCCGATATCCTGGATGGGTTGGGCTGTTGCAGCCTGGGCAATTTCAATATCTGACATCTGGGTCATGGCAAGCACTACCTCTCTGGTCTCTTTGATGCTGTGGGTTACGGCAGGTTTTCCGCAGAAAACCGGTTTATATAGCCAATTACGTTAACAAGCCAAATTCGGGGAGGAAAACGCGGCAAGGACTGTATGCTGTTGCTGTCAGTGCATTCCGGGTGGGTTCCTGTCAAAGGCGCGGCAGTCTAGCAAATTTGCTGTAAGAGGAAAACCGCCCGGTTCGGCAGGAAGTGTCTTAGTTGGTGGATCCGGGACCGTTTGCGGCAGGGTTGGAGCAATGCGTACTGCAAGCGTAGCTTGCAGCATTGTGGAACGACACCCGAATTTGCGGGTGGCTGGGCCCTCTTGCGGGCCGCAGTCGAGCCCCCATGGGGGGAGCCGAACGTATGCAAAGCAATGCTTTGCGTGAGGCAGAGCGACATTCGGCTATACCGGATGGCTGGATCTGGTTTACGGCGTGTCGAACAGCTACCAACTGAAAGGTGCGTATTGCCATAATTATCTAATCAAACCGGGACACTTCCGTTAACGGAGGCAGGAAGTGGTTATTTATGGGAAAATTGCCGTCATGATGAAGATTCAAGGTAATCCAGACAGGAAGAAGAGATGAGACATTCCGAAAGGCAGCTGATTCTGGCCTTGCTGGTCATGTTGTTGCCGCTTCAGGCGGCGCATGCCCAATTACGTTACGAGATCGAATATCCTGCAATCGGCTATGGCAAGGTAGCTCCCGACAACCAGTTCACAGAGGTACTGGAACAGCTTGAAACGGGTACTCTGACACTGGAATACAATGAAGACGGGTCCGGTTATCTGGCTGCTCTGCTTGATGTGCTGGATATCAATCCGGCAAGTCAGGTGCTGGTGTTTTCCAAAACCAGCCTGAAACAGCGCTTCATCACGCCGGAAAATCCCCGCTCCCTGTTTTTCAACGATGAAGTATATGTCGGCTTCGTGCCTGGCAGTTCAACGCTTGAAATCGGCGCGATGGACCCGCAGCTGGGTCCGGTTTTCTTCGATTTCTCCCAGCAGCCTGATGCCGAAGTGTCGGCAGAACAGGAACTGGGACGTTGCCTTCGCTGCCATGATTCCTATTCCATGACAGGTGGAGGCGTACCACGGTTCATGCTCAGCTCGGTGCTGGCAGGTACGGATGGAAGCATAATTTCACATGAAATCAGTGAAATGACCGATACATCCACACCATTGAAGAGACGATGGGGGGGCTGGTATGTCACCGGTCACACCGGAAATCTGGAAACCATGGGTAATCTCATTATCAGCAGTGCCAGCATGTTGCAGAATCTGGACCTTGCGGCCAATGGCAACAAACCTGACCTGCAGGGTTTGGTTCCCCCTGGACCCCGGTTGGCTAACACCAGTGACATTGTTGCCTTGCTGGTACTGGAACACCAGGTAGAACTGCAGAACAGGCTTACAAGGCTCAACTTCGAAAGCCGCACAGCGCTGCAGGGGAATGACCAGCTTGACGAAGAGAAACTGGAGACGCTGACAAGGCCTGTTCTGGATTCCATGTTCATGGCGCATGAAGCCGAAATTGCTGAACCTGTCAGCGGCACGTCAGGATACAGGGAATATTTTGAACAGCTTGGGCCATTCGACTCTCAGGGCAGATCCCTGCGTGAATTCGATTTGCAGACCCGCACTTTCCGCTATCCCTTGAGTTATCTGGTGTATTCTCCAGCGGTTGACGGGCTGCTGCCGCAGGTCAAGGATTACCTGTTTACCCAGATCAGAAGGGAACTCCAGGGAGAGACGACAAACTATCCGGCACTGAACAGTGATCTGCGCAGTGTTACCCTGGCCATCCTGCGAGAGACCAGGCCGGAAATCCTGCAATGAGTGTCCTTTATCTGCTGCCTGGTCTGATGTGTGACGAGGCGGTTTGGGAAGCCCAGGTGCCTGGACTGAGTGAACATGCCGAAGTACGAATTCCCGTTTTCAGGGGCTTCAGTTCACTGAAGGCAATGGCTGAATCTGTGCTTGCTGACGCACCAGAGCGCTTTTCTGTCGTGGGTCACTCCATGGGCGGGCGTGTTGCCTTTGAACTGTTGGCGCTGGCAGGGAATAGAATTGATCGTTTTGCGGTCATGGATACAGGTGTACATCCTGTGCAGCCGGGGGAGGCTGCCAAGCGGCAGGTCCTGCTGGATGCTGCGCATCGCAGGGGCCTTCAGGCTGTTGCAGACGCATGGATCCTGCCCATGCTGCATCCGGCGAACCATGGCAATACAGCGTTGATCAGAAAGATCAGTGAGATGATCATGCGCAATAGCGTTGCCGACTACGAAGGACAGGTGACAGCATTGCTGGGCAGGGAAGACCAGACACCGATAATGGCAATGATCAGCCACAAGGCATGGCTGCTTTGTGGTGAAGCCGACAGCTGGAGCCCGGTAAGCCAGCATGAGGCAATGCTGCAGGGTATCAAGAATGCTGTACTCAAAGTAATACCGGATGCAGGTCACATGTGCACAATGGAACAGCCTGATGCAGTGACAGCACTGCTGGTCGACTGGCTGACAGAATAGACAACAGGATCGTTTGATGAACACAGTGGTTAACAGGATCTTGCAATGTGCAGCTGTCACTTGGCTTGCAGCCATGCCCCTGCATGCCCAGACAGTGGAAGGGGAGCATGTCGATGCAGAGCTGGTGCCGGAAACCCTTTCAGCTGTGCCGGGTGAAACACTCTGGGTAGCCCTGCGTCTGGATCATGCGGAACACTGGCACACCTACTGGGTAAATCCCGGTGATGCCGGCAAGCCGACAGAAATCACATGGCAACTCCCCGAAGGAGTGACATCAGGTGAGATGGTGTGGCCCACACCGGAACGTTTTGATTTGCCGGCCGACCTTGTGGATTTCGGTTATACCGGTGAAGTCTTTCTGTTGACACCGCTGTATATGCCGGCCGAATTTGCCGCCAGTGAATTGGGCATCAGTGCAGATGTCCAGTGGCTCGAGTGTGAGGACATCTGCATACCCAGTGGAGCGAGTCTCACACTAGAAGTGCCAGTACAAAATGGCAGTGCACCACTCAACGAAGCCATGGCCTATGGTTTCTCAGACACCAGATCCAGCCAGCCCCGAGACGATATTGAACTCACCTCTACATTCTCCCTTGCCGAAGGAGAAGTCAGGCTGCTTGTGCAGGCAACTGAAAACATATTCGAGAACGCCGATTCAATAGCGTTTATTCCCGACCAGCACCGGATACTGGACTACAAGGCTGACCAGAACATCACCACCCAGTTGTCATCCCTGCAATTGAACCAAGCCTGGCACAGACGCGTTGAAAGAGATGTGCCTGAAAGGGTGGGTGGACTGCTGCTGGTCACCACAGAAGGCAGGGAAATTGCCTATCAGGTGGAAGCCGAGCATGCCGGTGTTGATATGGCTGTCTTTGGCGGGCTCCTGTCTGCAGCAGACAATGGCAATGCAGGCACTTCATTTGTGACTGATCTTTCGTTGGGCAGCGTGTTCCTGTTTGCCTTGCTGGGTGGTCTCATTCTCAATCTCATGCCCTGTGTATTTCCGGTACTGTCTCTGAAAGTACTCCACCTTGCATCATCCAGTCAGGGCCATATCAAACAACAGAGACTGCATGGTGTTGCCTATGCCGCAGGCGTGATGCTGTCTTTTCTGGCGCTGGCATCAGTGTTGCTCGCATTACAGGCAGGTGGTGCAGCCATCGGCTGGGGTTTCCAGTTGCAGAAACCCTGGTTTGTCGGGGCGCTTGTGTTCCTGTTCTTTGTCATGGGCCTGTCCATGTCGGGCGTTGTGGAATTTGGTGCCTCCCTGATGGGCGTCGGTTCCAGATTGCAGGAAAAGGAAGGCTACAGCGGTTCATTTTTCACAGGTGTACTCGCCAGTGTGGTTGCCAGCCCCTGCACAGCCCCATTCATGGGGGCAGCACTTGGCTTTGCTTTTACACAGAGTGCTCCTGTTGCCTTGACAGTATTTCTTGCATTGGGCTTCGGAATGGCGCTGCCATTTCTGGTCCTTTCCTTCATGCCGAATCTTGCCCGCGTCATGCCAAGGCCGGGCGCCTGGATGCTGACCTTCCGCCAGTTCCTGGCCTTTCCCCTGTATCTGACCGCAGTATGGTTGCTGTGGGTGCTGGGGCAGCAGGGGGGTGAAACCGCCATGGCAATGGTTGTGGCAGGATGTGTGTTGCTGGCCTTTGCATGCTGGCTCTGGCAGCACAGGCACAGCAGCATGGGCACCATGCAGCAGCTCCGAATGGTGCTGGTGCTGGTGTCCACGTTGGCAGCCGGCAGTGTGCTCTTTTCTCCCTTGTTGCAATCCACAACTGGCAGTGTGGTAGCAATATCAGGTGAGGAAAATTATGAGCCGTATTCAACCGAGCGGCTGGCAGCATTGAGATCAGACGGCAAACCGGTTTTTGTGAACATGACAGCGGCCTGGTGCATTACCTGTCTGGTCAATGAAAGCGTGGCGCTCGGTTCAGACAGGATTACAGCTGCATTGGCAGAAAAAGGGGTAACCTATCTCAAGGGTGACTGGACCAACAATGATCCGGCCATCACCGCAGTACTCAGGGAATACGAGACCAGCGGCGTGCCGCTTTATCTGATGTTTCCTGCAGACCCCTCCAAACCGGCAGAAGTACTGCCGCAGATCCTGACTGAAAACATCGTGCTGGATGCGCTGGAAAGGATCTGATTGATAACTGTTTTCCTGGAATTCTCCCGGGATCTGAAATCCGGATAAATGAAATTGAAACTGAGACCGTCTGCGGCAGGGATGCCGCAGTCGAGCCCCCAGGGACGGGTTTACGGCGTGTCGAAGTGGCAAGTTCATTAATCCGGATATTTGTTGTCCTTGAAGGTCTATCCTGAATACTTCGTAGGGGTAAAGCACTGTCCACAACCCGTCCCAAGTCCGGTAGAATGCCCCCCTTTCTTACACCACAGCAGTAGAGGCCCGCATGCAATTACTCGATGGCAAAGCCACATCCGAACAACTCAAGCAGGAAATTTCCGAGAAGGTAGAAGCAATCAAGGCAGCCGGCGGCAAGGTACCACATCTTGCAGCAGTGCTGGTGGGTAGTGATGGCGGCAGTATGACCTATGTGAACAACAAGGTGCTTGCCTGCAAGCGCTGTGGATTTGATTCAACGTTGCTTACCTATCCCGACACCATTACCGAAGCCGAGCTTTTGGCAGTGGTCGACAAACTGAACAAGGACGACAGTATCGATGGCTTCATCGTGCAGGTACCGCTGCCAAAGCACATTGATGAAGACAAGGTCACCATGGCCATAGATCCGCGCAAGGATGTAGACGGCTTCCATCCGGAAAACCTTGGTCGCATGCTGCTGGGCCTGCCCACTTATATCAGTGCCACGCCCAACGGCATCATGGAACTGCTCAAGCGCAACAACATCGACACCAGCGGTAAACACTGTGTGGTGGTGGGTCGAAGCAACATTGTGGGTACACCCATGAGTGTACTCATGTCGCGCAATACCAATCCTGGCAATGCAACAGTTACGCTGGTACACAGCCGCACAAAAAACATGAAAGAAATCTGTGCCTCGGCTGATATCCTGATCGTGGCCATAGGCAAACCCATGTTCGTGACTGCAGACATGGTGAAGGAAGGCGCGGTGGTGATTGATGTGGGTACTACTCGTGTGCCCGATGCCAGCGATCCGAAAGGTTTCAAACTGCGTGGTGATGTGGATTTTGATAACGTGAAAGACAGATGCAGTTTCATTACACCAGTGCCTGGTGGTGTTGGCCCGATGACCATAGCATCGCTCATGCAGAATACCCTGCTGGCCATAGAACAGAAAAACCGCGCCTGAATCTGGTGGATATCTGAATGACTGATGCCCTGGTTGCACTGAAACCCCACATCGCCAGCGTCATGGCTGGCAATGTACTGGATGCACAGGCTGCGGAAGCTGCCTTTGCAAGCATCATGGATGGCGGCGCAACACCTGCCCAGATAGCCGCGTTCCTGACAGCCTTGCGCATGCGTGGCGAGTCGGTTACAGAAATCAGTGCGGCAGCCCGTGTGATACGTGCGCGGGCCCTGCCGATTTCTGCGCCATTGGATGCCATGGATATCGTCGGAACTGGTGGCGATGGTTCGCATACACTGAATATCAGCACAGCGACGGCCTTTGTCACTGCAGCCTGCGGTGTGCCGGTTGCCAAACATGGCAACAGGGCTGTGTCATCCAGATCCGGCATGGCAGATGTGCTGGCCTCGCTGGGAATAAATCTCAATGCTGATTTTGCCCTGCTCGAACGCAGTCTGCAGGAAGCCAATCTCTGTTTTATGGTTGCACCACGACACCATTTGTCATTCAGACATGTTGGTCCAGTCAGGGCAGAGTTGGGTGTGCGTACCATGTTCAATATTCTCGGGCCATTGTGTAACCCTGCCGGTGTGCGTCGATATTTGTTGGGTGTCTATGCTCCCGAGTGGGTCAGGCCAATTGCAGAAACACTTGCACAGCTGGGTTGTGACAAAGCCTGGGTTGTTCATGGAGCTGGTGGATTGGATGAACTGAGTACTCTGGGTAGCAATACAGTTTGTCGAGTAAAAGGAAGCGAGGTCACGGAGATGGAAATTTCAGCACAGGAACTGGGCATCAAGCGTGCAGACATGGATGAATTGCGCGGCAGTGACAGCGAATACAATGCACAGAGACTGAAGGATCTGCTGGATGGCAAGCAGGATGCCTATCGTGACATCGTACAGTTCGGTGCTGCAGCAGCACTGGTAATAGCCGAAAAAGCCACAACACTTGAAGAGGGAATGTCACTTGCAGCCAATGCCATTGATGATGGTCGGGCAAGGGCTGTACTCGACAAGCTGGTTGCTATCACCAATGCCTGAATTCAAACAGAGACTATACCCTCTATGCCCAAAGTTGAAATCTACACCAAGGATTGGTGCGGCTACTGCCGCGCTGCAAAGGCACTACTGCAACAACTGGGCTATGAATTCACAGATTTTGATGTGACCAGTGATGAGCAGCAATACCAGCAAATGCTGCAACGGGCCAACGGGCGTCATACAGTGCCGCAGATATTCTTCGATGGAACAGGAATAGGTGGTTATACTGATCTTGTTCAACTGGCCAGGGAAGGGCGTCTGCCTCAATAGATTCCGGGCAAATTCAAACCTCTATCTTGTTGGTTTTTTTCATATTGCTTACATTATGCCTCTGCATAATGACCCTTCAGTCAGCTTTGGTTTCAATTGACCATTCCGCCCAAATAAGAAAAAAACAAGAAAGATGTAAAGCCCTGTCGTCAGTCAACGAATCCGTGCGTTAAGAAGCGCAGAGTCTGGCCAGTGCCATACCCTTTTGTCATCAGGTAAGTTAATGAACAAGCAGAACCAGCCAGAAACAGGTATGAATGACATGCCTGCAGGAAAACGCAGCAAAAAACGTGGTTCACGCATGCTCACGATACTGGCATTGCTGGCGGTAGCCGGTGGTGGTGCCTGGTGGTATTTCAATGACATGCAGGAAGAGCAGGCTGAAGACCAGCCGCTCCTCGCTACTGTGGAAATCGGCAATATAGAAAATACCATTGCCTCTGCCGGTTCGCTGAAACCGAGTGATTATGTGGATGTCGGTGCCCAGGTAAGTGGCATGTTGCAGAAACTGCATGTAGAAGTGGGCGATGTAGTTGAAGCAGGCCAACTGCTCGCCGAAATTGATGCAAGGGTACAGGAAGCCCGCGTTGAAGCCAGCAGGGCAAACCTGCAGGCACTGGAAGCCCAGATGGATGCACGCAAATCGGCACTGGATCTTGCCATGGCGAATGCAGCACGTCAGGAACGACTGATGGAAGGAGACGCCACCAGCCAACAGGAATATGACACGGCAATGAACTCACTTGCCGCTGCCCAGGCTTCTCTGGTACAGCTGGAAAAACAGATAGACCAGAGCCGCGCCAGTCTCACCAGTGATGAAACCACACTCGAATTCAGCAAAATTTTTGCGCCCACAACAGGTACTGTCGTTTCAATTGAAATGAACGAAGGGCGTACATTGAACGCGGCCCAGCAGGCTCCCACCATTTTGCGCATTGCCGACCTCGGTCTGATGACAGTGGAAGCGGATATCTCCGAAGCGGATATCAGCAGCATTCGCCGTGGTATGGATGTCTATTTTACTACCCTGGGTGGCGGGACCAGACGCTGGTATGGCTCACTCCGCCAGATTCTGCCTACGCCGACAGTAACCAATAATGTTGTCCTCTACACAGGGTTGTTTGATATTGAAAACGAAGATGGGGTTCTGCTTCCTGAAATGACAGCGCAGGTTTATTTCATCACTTCACAGGCGCAGAACGTCATTACCATTCCGTTGGGGGCTGTCAGATATCCCGACCAGGCAGAGCTGGCAGCACGTTTTACCGCCCGGGCCGGTGCCAACGGACCGGTAAATGACACAGCTGCGCCCCAGACAAATGCCGGTGGTTCATTTGCGCCTCCGCAGGGTGCGGGTCGTGGACAGTTTGCAGGCGGGCAGGGCGGACAGGGGCCCAGAGGTGGCGCTGGCCGTCCCAGGCCGGCTGTAGTCACAGTGGTGAAAGATGACGGAACAAGAGAAGAGCGCCAGATCATGGTCGGTGTGACCAGCCGTGTTGCTGCCGAGGTAATCTCCGGACTGCAAACCGGTGAAAAGGTCATAGCAGGCATCATTCAGGCCAATACCGGGGCAGCCAACCAGCAGAATGATTTCCGGCCGTCCGGAGGTTTCCCTGGTGGTGGCGGCGGCTTCCGGAGATTCTGATGAGCACCATTACTGCAAATGCAGCTGGTATGAATTTCAATGCAGACCAGGATGGTGTTCAGACAAATGCCGCCAGTGGCGAAATTGCCATTCCCTTGATTGATCTGAGAAACATCCGCCGCACCTTCGTTACTGGTGGTGGCGTGGTAGTCAATGCGCTACGTGGTATAGATCTGAAGATCTATCCAGGTGAATTTGTTGCCATTGTCGGCCAGTCGGGTTCGGGTAAATCAACACTGATGAATCTGCTGGGATGCCTTGACCGACCCACATCCGGCACGTACCTGTTTGCCGGTCGCAACATTGACAGTTTTGATGCTGACAGTCTTGCCTGGCTGCGGCGGGAAGCCTTCGGCTTTGTGTTCCAGAGTTACAACCTGCTGCCAGGTTCCAGTGCTGAAGAGAATGTTGAAATTCCGGCCGTATATGCCGGCCTGTCTGCAGAAGAAAGAAAGTTTCGTGCAGAGGGCCTGTTGAGTTCACTCGGCCTCGGTGAGCGTATGGACCACCGGCCCAGTCAGCTTTCAGGTGGTCAGCAACAGCGGGTCTCCATAGCGCGTGCCCTGATGAATGGCGGCAAGGTCATTCTGGCAGACGAACCTACCGGCGCACTTGATTCCCAGAGTGGTGTAGAGGTGATGGCGCTGCTGGAAAATCTGGCGCGTGAAGGACACACGGTCATTCTGATTACCCATGATTCTGAAGTTGCTGCCCATGCCGACCGCGTTATCGAATTCCGTGACGGCAGCATTCTGTCTGATACCGGACACATAGAAGGGGCGGTCAACCCGAAACAGAACAAACAACTGCGCGATCTGTTCATGAGCCGCAAGACGGCTTCCTCACTTGCAGGTGTCAGTGAAGCGATCCGTATGGCGCTGCGCTCACTCAAGGCCAATGTATTCCGCACAATTCTTACCTTGTTGGGCATCGTGATCGGCGTTGCTTCGGTGGTGGCCATGCTGGCGATAGGCGAAGGTGCACGACAGGATATCGTGGATCGCATCAGTTCAATCGGGACCAACATGCTCAACCTGCAACCGGCACGACAGGAAGGGGGACGCAGGAACCTGCCGTCCACACTTACATTTGAAGATGCTGATGCCATCATGGAAAGTGTGGACAACATAATCGGTGCTTCACCTGAATTGCAGGGTAACTACACCATTCGTTTCCAGCGCCAGGACCACTCATCCCAGGTATCTGCAACTTCACACCTGGTGCCTGATATCCGCAACTGGCCATTGGCACAAGGGGTGTTTTTTAATCGCGAAGACAGTGAAACCTATACTTCGGTTGCAGTGCTAGGGGCTACTGTAAGGGATGCGCTGTTTCCCGATGGCATCGATCCGCTGGGTGAGTACGTGCTGATCGGCAATATTCCTTTCCAGGTAATCGGCGTGCTAACTGCAAAGGGTGCCTCTGCCAATGGCAATGACCAGGATGATGTTGTTTTTATCCCTTTCAAGACAGGTTCATTGAAACTCATGGGAGACCGTTTTGCGCGCAATATCCAGGTAGCGGTTGATGACGTGGACCAGATCGAGTCTACAGAACGAAATCTCATCGAATTCATGGTGGGGCGTCACGGTACGCAGGATTTCAGGATATTCAACAGTGCAGAACTGCTTGAAACCGTAACAGCTTCACAGGATACCTTTACCATGCTGCTCGGCTCTGTAGCGGCCATTTCGCTGCTGGTAGGTGGTATTGGTGTCATGAATATCATGCTTGTTTCGGTTACTGAGCGAACACGTGAAATCGGCATACGCATGGCTACCGGTGCCAGACAAAGTGACATACTTTCGCAGTTCCTCGCCGAGGCAATTGTGGTTTCAGGCGTAGGAGGAATGATCGGTATTGCAGCCGGTATCGGGGTCGGACTTCTGCTGCAGGCCTTCGAGGTCAGTATCCGGTTTACCTCGACACCCATGATTCTCGCCTTCTGCTGTGCAACAGCCACAGGACTGGTGTTCGGTTTTGCGCCTGCACGCAAGGCAGCAAGACTTGATCCGGTAGTGGCACTGGCAAACGAATAGACATGAAAAACTTTTATCAACATTGCATCCTGCCCCTTGCCGGTGTCCTGCTGCTCAATGCCTGTGCCTCAACTGTGCCCATGCTGCCACTGACAGATGTGCCTGCCAGTTTCCAGGGTCCGGTGCAAGAATCCTCGATGGTCTGGCCTGCGCCCGACTGGTGGAACAGCTTCGGCAATGAAGAGCTCTCCTCGCTGATTGCACAGGTGCAACAGAGCAATCTGGATCTGGCCAACAATGCCCGTAACCTTGCTTCAGCCCAGATAGCCTTGCGTGAGGCAGGCTTCAACCTGTTGCCTACACCTGTGATCACACTGGGCACTGGTGCTTCCTACAGTGAAACCAGCAATGATCAGGGAAATAATTCGAACAGTCCCAATGTACCTTTTACCCTGGGTGCAGGATTCACCTACAACGATATCCTGAGCAAACCTGCCACTTACGAAAGGGCAGTAGCCGACTACGATGGCAGGGTAGCCCAGGCTGCAGATCTTGCGTTGAACACTCTGGGAACTGCAGCGTCCACTTATTTCCAGTTGCTGTTGACCCGCGACAAGATCGTGGCTTCAACCCAGAACGTGGAAAATGCCGAAGCTATTGGTCGTATTGCGCAGGCACGAGTCGATGCCGGAGTGGCTGTGCCCATTGAAGCGCTGCAACAACGCATTGCAATTGAAAGGGAACGCAACAACCTGCGCAGTCTGGTTCAGAATGATCTTTCCACCCGGGCATCCCTTGCCCTGCTACAGGGCAGGACTGTGCAAGGCTTTGTGCTTGAAGGGACTACACTGCTGGATATAGATGTTCCCCGGGTACAACCGGGCTTGCCTTCCGAGCTGCTGCAAAGACGCCCTGATCTGCTGCAGGCAGAAGCTGCCCTGCGCAGCGCCAATGCCAATGTGGCCATAGTTCGCACGGACCTGTTTCCACAGATTTCACTGACAGGCAACGTCAATGCTGCCAGCACATCACTGACAGCCCTGCTTTCGAATCCGGATACTGTACTGAATATCAGTGCCAATCTGGTCCAGACTCTGCTGGATAACGGACAGCGCTTCCGCAATATCGACCAGGCAGAAATCAGCATGGAAAACAGTCTGGCCAACTATCGCAAGGCAGTGCTTGGTGCATTCAATGAGGTGGAAGTGTTGCTAAGCAATATCCAGCTGCTGGAAGCCCAGGGTCAGGTAGCATTCGACAATCTTGGCGCTGCCGAAGAATCCTTTCGTATTGCCCAGATCAGGTATGAGGAAGGGGTAACTGAATACCAGACGGTGTTGCAGTCGCAAAATACGCTGTTTTCATCCAGGAATGCGTGGCTGGACAACAAACTGCTCCAGCTCAATGCCATGATAGGCCTGTACCAGGCCCTCGGCGGCGGTTATTAACCATTTCTTACCTGGCTGCGTAGGTACTGCGGCGTTGCCCGCACCTTCAAAATGCTCATTTATTGGCACATAAACTCCGCTTTTTCAGGCACGGGCGCCTTGCATTACCGTCCTCGCCAACGGTAAGAAAATAAAATAGCGTGATCTTTTCAGGTGGCTGTCTTGATAAACTCCGCATTTTCAGGTGCGGGCGCCTTGCATTACCGTCCTCGGAAACGCCAGCCAGATCCGGAACTGTTGTTTTTTCAAAACTTTATCAAACCGGATTTCCTTTCAGATTTTTCTGTAACTGAAATAGGACTCTGTTGACAAGTTCCGTATACTGGGCTTCCGGAATTTGATGGTAACTGACCATGTCGGCGCAGGACGATTCTTCACCCAAAAGTGCTGATCTGCACATACTGATTCCCGCTGCACCGGAGCAACGGCGCATATTCCGCTGGTTCTTCTTCGGGTTCTTTGCCTTTCTGCTTTACCAGCTGCTGCTGATTCTCTCCCTGTTTGCCGATGTCATTATCTGGGCCTGCTCAATGTCTGCAGTGTTCTGGCCTGTGTTCCGGAAGGTCCAGAAGCGTTTTCCCGACAGGCAGAACCTTGCGGCAGGACTTTGTACAGTTGGCGTGCTGTTGCTGGTACTGGTGCCTGTAATTTTCATTTTTTCCATAGTCATTGCGCAGTCCACCCAGCTTTATCCAACAGTACAGAGCTGGCTTGAAGTCATCAGTGCTGAAGACAGTGCAGGTTTTGTTTCAGTACTGCCTCAATTCATGCAGGACTGGTTGTTGAAAATAGAGGATTGGATTGCCACAGTGCCTGCGCTCAGCAATTTTGATTTCGGGGATTTCATGCTGGGCAATGTCGATACCATCAGTGCGTCCCTTGCCGGATTCGGGACTGCAACCGCCCGCAACCTGATCTTCGGCTTTGTGAACCTGTTGCTGATTCTTGCACTGATGTATTTCGTTTTCCGCGATGGTGAAAAATTCATGAACTGGTTTTTTGATATCGTGCCCATGGAAACCGATCATGTACAGACCGTGGCACTGCGTGTTTACCAGACAGTGACTGCAGTTATTGGCAGCGCCCTGGTAACAGCTAGCGTGCAGGGTGTAATTGCACTTGTTGGATATCTAATTGCCGGAGTTCCTCTGGCTTTGCTCTTTGGTGTGCTTACCGGTTTTGCGGCACTGATTCCTGTTGTGGGTGCTGGACTGGTCTGGTTGCCCATAGGGCTGTTCATTTTTTTTCAGGATCCGGGCTGGGGCATATTCATCATGGTCTGGGGATTTCTGCTGGTCAGCATGATCGACAACTTCCTCAAACCTCTGCTTATCGGCAGCCAGGCCCGCATGCCCTTTTTGTTGATATTCTGTGCCATGATCGGGGGCGCCAATATCTACGGGGTAACCGGATTCATCATTGGTCCGATTCTCATTGCACTGCTGTTGGCATTCATCACGATCTACAGGGATTACTACCTGCCCGGAAAAGACGAAGATAACAGGCAGGAGGTTTCCGTTAATGCCGGAGACAATTGAAATTCCCGGCAATGGAAAGCGGAGAGACTTGTGACTGAACTCGTGTTCTATACCAATCCTCAGTCCAGAGGTCGCATTGTTCGTCGCATGCTGCAGGAATGCGGTGTGCCTTACGAAACGCGTGTTGTCGAGTATGGGCCGCAAATGAAAAGTGCTCCCTATACCGATATCAACCCGATGGGCAAGGTGCCTGCGATTGCCTGCAAAGGCAAAGTGGTTACGGAATGTGCCGCCATCATCGCCTGGCTGGCTGAAACCTTTCCACAGGCCGAGCTGGCACCTGTTGAAGAAGAGCGTGCTGATTATTATCGTTGGTTGTTCTTTGCGGCCGGGCCGCTGGAATCGGCAATAATCAATCGCGCGCTTGGCGTTGAAATCCATGCCGATAAACAGGGTTTTGTGGGTTACGGTTCATTTGATCTGGCTGTCCGTACCATTTCGGATGCTGTTGATCGATATCCCTGGATTACAGGTGAAAGATTTACGGCAGCTGATGTCTATGTGGGATCCCAGATAGGCTACGGACTCATGTTCGGAACTCTGCCGGAAAATGAAGCATTGAGAAATTACTGGGAGAGGGTCAGTACTCGTCCCGCATGGCAGCAGGCAGAAGAAATGGATAACGCCCTGATGCCGAAAAAGCCCTGAAAACGGCTCGTTCAACCACCGTATTCGGTTATTTCCAGTGTTGCGCTGTGCAGAATTACCCTGAGCACAACATAGGCGCACAGGATGATTTCACCAGTGTGACGGTCCTTGCCATCCACCGAATAATCAAACTCGTATATCCGGCAGAGCCTGCTTTGCCCACGTGCATCCTTTTCCACCCTGAAGCGTCTGAACTGCAGTGTTTCATCCAGCATCTGCAGCTCGCGTTCACGGCAGTATTCACGGGCAGCTGCAATGGCAACTCCCTTGCGTTCACTGCTGCGCCACCAGTAGATGACCAACAGGATCAGGGGGATTAGCAGGGCAAGATCATAGATATCGTACATGCGTTCATTATAGCCCCTGAGGAGCCTGGCTGGATGCATCTTTCATCCATTGCTTCACAAATCGCATGAATGCTAGTCTTCCAGCAGTCAAATTCGGGGTAATTCCATATGAGGATGAAAATACTTTCAACGGCGGGACTGGTTCTGCTTGTATCGCCACTGCTTGCCCAGGAATTGCCAAGGCTCTTGCCGGACGACCTCTTCAGGCGGAATATCGGCACGGAAGGACAAATGGATGCGCAGTTTCCACCGCACCGGATTATCGACAATGTATATTACGTAGGCACAGAATCGCTGGCTTCTTTTCTCATCACAACTGATGACGGGCATATCCTTGTTAATACGGATTTCGAACGCAATGTCCCTACCATCAAGGATTCGGTCGAACAGCTGGGATTCAGTTTTGAGGATATTGAAATCATCATTGGCAGTCATGAACATGCTGATCACATGCAGGGAGATGCGCTGGCGAAGGAATTGAGCGGCGCGCGAGTGATAGTGATGGCGGAACAGGTACCAGGGCTGGTCGAAATGCGTCCGGGGGGCAAGGAGCACCCGATGGATGCAATAATCAACGATGGCGACACCATCAGCCTCGGGGGAGAAATCCTGACAGCCCATCTGACGCCTGGCCACAGTGACGGTTGCACAAGCTGGGAGCTCGATGTGATGGATGCCGGGCAGTCCCACAAGGTTGTGATTATCTGCAGTGTCGGTGTCAACCCCAACTATCAGTTATGGAACAATCCTGACAGACCGGGCATTGTGGAACAGTATCGCCAGAGCTATGCAAGCCTGCGCGCTATTGACGCTGATGTGCCTCTGGGTTCACATCCCACCATGTATGCCATGGCTGAAAAGTACCCGCGCGTGGGACAGTCACCGAACCCCTATATCGATCCTGAAGGATATCTCTACGAAATTGCGCTCAATGAGCAGGCCATGAATCTGCGTCTGGAAGAACAGAGAATTGCAGCCCAGGAGCAGTAGTTGCAATACCTTTCAACTGCACCAGAAACACCAGTAGAAGGGCGGTCGATAAAAGGTGATCAACCTGCCTGCGGTAATAACGCCAAGCCAGCATACCAGGGAGATACCGGCAAACAGACGTGACATGTTCACGGTTCCTGGTGTTGGCTCCCGGCCAATCTGCCGGAAACTGGTGTTGTAGAACAGTGCTACGTTCAGTCCTGCAACCAGCATGAAAAGCATCTTGCTCTGGAAGGCCGGGTTGTAGATGTACTGATCCGGCACTGATGTCACGAACATGATTCCCGTGAGTACATTCAGCAGATAACCCGCTACTCCGAAGGGCACCAGCCGGTGCAGGGCCATCATCGGGATGCCGCGCATGAACCCGAGCATTCTCAGATCAAAGATACCTACTGCTCCTATCAGGAGAGACAGGCCGATAAAGTGCAGGGATTCAACAACAGGCCAGCCCCAGGGTGAATACATCAGGGCCTGGATACCGGTTTTTTCAGAAAATGTCAGGAACAATGCTTCCATTTTCAGCCTCAGAAATAGGTTTGCCCGGTGCTGAGCATTACATAGGTATAGGCGAGGAACCGGCCTGCTGTGATACCTCCGGCCCAGAACAGCAGCAGCAGAAGTGCTTTCCTGCGCATGACCGGGGATGATTCATGCTCACCATGCATGTACTGGTGCTTCATTTGGGTGACCAGTACCAACCCTGCCGCAACGAGTGCGAGCTTCAGATAAAAAACCGGATTTGTCAGCGCCTTGGCTGGATAACCGATCAGGAGCAACAGGCCGGATACGAGACAGAGCAAGGCCGACCACCACATCAACGAGAAAAACTGCCTGAGTGATGACAGCGGAACAAGGCGGGCAAAACCGTACAATCTGAGCGCGATCATGAAGTTCGCACCCACCAGAAAACCCATGCCTATTGAGTGCAGAGTCAGGCTTATGGGAAAACCCCATGTTGACTCACGTACCCATAGACTGAGTATTGATCCTTCAAGCCATGCCAGAAAAGCCATTGCACTGTTTCCAAGTATCTGGTCCGAGTCTACTCCTGATGGATAGTCAGAAAAAGTGGAATATTTTCCTTGTCCGGTCTGATCTGATCAACCTGATCCAGAACAAGTATGACCCACCATATACCTGCTAGAGTCAATGACATGATTACTGGTAAAAGCCAGGATATGCCAATGTTTGCAATCCATTCAAAAGTCCGCTTTTCAGTATCGCTTCTGGCATTGGTGTTTGTCTGCTTGATGTTCTTGCCTGAAGCAGATGCCCAGACTGGAAATTTCGCGCGTATCGGAGAGCGTGCCTGTCTGAGCTGCCATAACCGTCCTGCTGTTACTCCACTTTTCGAGACAGACCACGCAAGCCGCGCAGATTCCCGATCGCCCTATAATGATCACGACTGTGAAAGCTGCCATGGCGCCAGTCCAGAACACCGACGCACAACATCCATGCCTACTGCTGTTGTATTCGAAGGTTCGGTGGTTTTTCCGGTATCCACAGCAGAACAACAGAATGCTGTATGCCTTAGTTGCCATGAAAGTGGCCAGCGTACGCATTGGATGAACAGTGAACACCAGTTTGCCGAACTGAGCTGTATTTCCTGTCACGATATCCACCAATCCAATGATCCTGTGTTATCGCGTGCTACCCAACCTGCAGTTTGTATAGGCTGTCATCTGGAAAAACAGTCCCAGTTCCGCCAACGATCTCATCACCCGGTGCTGGAAGGTTTGCTTGCCTGCAGTGATTGTCATAACCCGCATGGATCCGTGACTCAGAATCTGCTAGCAGGAAATACAGTGGCTGAGGCATGTTTTGGCTGTCATGCCGAAAAACGCGGTCCTTTCCTTTGGGAACATGAACCTGTGACGGATAATTGTACGACCTGCCACAATCCACACGGTTCAGTAGTGGATCGTTTGCTTTCAACCAGAATGCCATTTCTGTGTCAGGACTGTCATCAGGATGCGTTTCATCCGAGTTCGCTTTACAGCGGTGATGGTTTGCCTCCTTTGGGTGCCGCACAACAACTGCTTGGTCAGGCCTGCCTGAACTGTCATTCACAGATTCATGGCTCCAACCATCCTTCAGGGTCAAGGTTCACACGCTAGTGAAATCGCCGGCTACATATTTTTCTCCGCGTTCACTGGTTATGGTGCTTGCAGTTCTGCCTGCATACTCCTGGTCCCAATCAGTAGTGGAATTCGGCACCCTTCTTGTACAACCTGATTCTTTTCGCTTTGGTGAATATAGCGGATTGAATGAAAGTGGAAGCTATTTCTCAGGTTCCATTGATACAGGTGTACAGGTTCCCTATACCGACCGGAGCGGCCAATACTGGCATTTCACTGCAAACAGACTCGGGCTGGATAACAGTAGTATGGATTTCACGAAAGGTGCATTTGGCAAATACAGACTCTCAATCAGCTATCAGGGCATGCCTCATTATCGGTTCGACAACCCGGTGCTGAGTCCATTCAGCAATGCAGGTTCAGCTGTGCAGAACCTGCCTGAAAACTGGGCACCTGCTTCAGCTACAGCTGGCTTCAGCACACTGTTCGAAAATCCCAGGCCTGTTTCGATATATACAGACCGTTCGCATCTTCAGACCCGGCTGGAAATGCGCATCAGTGAAGTCTGGACGCTTGAAGGCAGCCATCAGAGGCAGCGCAAGAATGGTACGGATACACTTGGTGCCATTTTCGGCAGCACAGGTGGAAATCCTCGCGGTGCCATCCTCGCAGTACCAGTGGATTATGTGACAGATAATTTTGTTATCACAACTGCATGGCAGTCAGACACACGCTCCCTGCAGTTCAGTTACCGGGGTTCGCTTTTCCAGAATGAAAATGCAGATCTTCGCTGGCGCAATCCATTTGACAACGGCCAGTGGCTCAACGGCTCAGGTTACAGTGATGGTGCCTTCGGACAGATGGCTTTGAGCCCGGATAACCAGTTTCATAATGTGTCTCTTTCAGGGCTCTACGGATTCAGTGATGGTTCCCGTTTAAGTGGTACCGTGGCAATGGGTCGTATGCAGCAGGATGAAGTGTTCCTGCCTTACAGTTCAGTATTCTCGGCGGCTTCGCCACTTCCTGCGCTGAGCCTGCAAGGTGATGTTCGCACCCTCAATGCAAGCCTGAACTATGCCACACGTTTGGCATCGCGCCTGTCTCTTCGTGCCCGATACACTGCAGATGTCCGGGACAATGATACCCGGCGCCACTTGTACCAGCGTATCCCCGGTGACAGTGCAGCGCAGGCAGCTCTCGTCAGCAGCAATACCCGTCTCAACCGTCCCTACAGTCATGGCAAGCAGCAAATAGCACTGGATAGTGTCTTGAGGTTGAGCGGTGCAAGGCAGCTCCAGTTGAGCTATCAGTATGATCTGAAACACCGGGATTTCGTGGCGGTTGATAGTGTGAATGAACAGAGTCTGGGACTGAAATTTCGTTTTCCCTTGCCTGGTGCAGGTTCTGCCAGCGTGGAACTGCAGGAAGCCGCAAGACGCGGTTCTGCATACAAGTCCAATGAGGGATTCCTCAATGGGCATAATCCGGATTTCATTGCCACCCTCAGTGGCAACGAGCTGTTTGAAAATGATCCTTTGCTCAGGCGATTCCATCTTGCTGACAGGAATCGTTCCAGGACTTCTGTCATGCTCAATACTATTTTTCCTGCAGGGCTCAGTCTCAATATCAATGGAAATCTGACCCGGGATGAATTTCCCGGGTCCCTGATTGGCCTGCAGTCATCAGATGCCTGGCATCTGGACGTGAATCTGGGATATTCGCCTGCAGACCGACTCAACCTGAATGTCTATAGGGGGTGGCAGGCTTACCGGAATGATCAGGCCGGATATGAACGCAGCAACAGGACACCATTCTATCCGGCGAGTGAGCGACTGCAGAACAACAACTGGTATATGAGTAGTCTTGACAAGGTCCACAGCAGTGGCGCCTCAATCAACTGGACCTCAATGAACGACAGATGGGAGATCAGGTCTGATGTCAGTATATCGGATGCCGGGACTCAAAGTCGTCCAGCCAGCCCGGGCCTTGATTTTACCGCATTGCCGGATTTCAAAACCCGTTTTGCCACTTTCAATACTGCCATCAAGTACACATTCACCGGCGGAAACGGTGTTACCGTCAGATATCGTTATGATGATTATCATTCCAGTGATTTTGCTCTGGACAATGTGGCAGTGGACAGTCTGAACAACATCCTGTTACTGGGTAATGCCAGTCCTGTCTATTCCGGATCAATGCTGGAACTGCGGTTCACTACCATGTTGCCCTGAACAGCAGCTCCCGACTGCAGAGCCTGGAAGCCCTGCAGTAAAGTCCGGCATTTCAGAGCATTGCAAAATGGTAACGCAGTTCGATTTTTCCGGCTTTGCTGTCGTCACCCAGTGACGGCCTGAAAGGTGCGTCGCGCAGCACCCGGATCAGTCTGTTTTCGACATCCCTGCTGGTGTTGTTGCTCTTGTCCATGATTTCAATATTCTCCGCATTGCCTGCATCGTCCAGTGAGAATGCAATATCGATATAACCGGTAAAACTGTCAGTAGCAGGAGCTTTAGTGAGCGCACTGACTGAATTCGGCCGGTCAAGAAATGAAGGAAGTTGTACCGGTACTGCAGGCTCCAGTAAAGTGAGCACAATTGCGGGATCACAGGAGCTGTCGACAAGAAAGGCTCTTGTCTCTGCATACTGCTTTTCGGCACGTTTTCCATATCCGAAAAGCGTATGCCAGTCACCCAGTTCCAGCATGGCTTCTGCAATCTGCTGTGGTTCTGTATCAGGGCTGTTGTGCAGATAGGCCAGCATGCGATTGAAAGCTTCCACGCCTTGCCGGTACATCGGCAGTCTGTTTACATTTTCATCCATGCGTAAGGTATCTCTCGCACCGGTATGTCGTGCACTCGTGAAAAAGCGGGGATCAATAGCTATCCGTGTACTGTTGGCCTGCAGAAAATAGGTTGCAACAAGACTGTTTTCCAGAGGCACAAGTAAAGGGTTGTGCCAGGCTTCCAGTGCTATCAGGGTTGTGATGGAATCAATATATTGCTTCCGGGCAAGGTTCAGAAACTGGAAACTCTTCTCGAAATTGCTGAGGTCTTCCGGATTCCTGTAATCTGTTTCGCGACCGAAGGCGAGGGGAACATCTGCAGGGGAAGCCTGATAATTTATGCTTCTTTCATAGGCATTAAAATACATGTTGCCCAGAACAACCATTTCAGGCACAACTTCAGCTGCATCACGCCCGTAGTTTGCCTTGTGCAGGTAGACCAGATATTCCTGACGTTCCAGTGCCTGTTCGTAATCATGCAAGGCAAGATAGATATCAATGGAACCCTTTATCGGCAGGTATTGTTCTGGCGCATACAGACCGAAATTCACCCGGCTGTTATGTTCCGCTTTGGCATAATATTCAAGTGCCTGGTCGGTGTTTCCCTCTATCCTGAACAGGTTCCCCAATGACAGGTATTGCTGTGTCAGTGATCTTGCATATGGCCCTTCTGACAATTCGGTCTCTTTCACACTCGCCAGGAATTTCTCCCTTGAGCTCATCAGCATCAGGCTGTCAGTTGGGCTGGCGGAATTGTCGTGAGTGGCTGTGTTGGACTGGATATTGTCATCAGGATTGTCAGACCCGATAACTCTTGTATCCGTGTGTCTGATGTCATCAAGTGGAGCTGGAGAAAAATATAGATTATCCAGATTCTACGCACCAGTTTGGGAAGTGGCAAGAATCAGGCAAAAGCTCATCACAGAGCCCAGTTCATTGAGTTTGTTGCGGGTGGATTTCAGGATCGCTGTTTTCACACTAGACCTCACTACGTCTGGAGTTACAGGCCCGGGTCTGATGGACCCTTTGCCTCGGTTATCCTGCAGAATCTGCAGGCAATACTCCCCCTGGCATGTTGCATGCCTGAAAATCTGTTCGTGGTTCATCTACGGACTAAATGTGTCCGCAAGGATTTCCTTTTCACAGCTCAATCGCATGCTTGCCCTGGCGATTGCTTCCCTGTTGGTAAAGTGCCGGAAGACTTCACCGATAACTGATTTGTTGTACTGCAACCGGGTATACCGGTTACCAGATCCTGCCTTAGTGCCTGGCTGACGAACTGGTCGTCTGTCTGTAATGAAGCAACTAGTGTGCCAAATGCTGGTACAAGTCTGGAAAGACATTATTTCATTACTGTTTTATACAAGACTCTCGGCATTGGAGCGGCTTTTTACACTCTGCTCCAACTGTCAAAATTCATTAATAGAGCAGAAATGCATTATTAAGGTGCGTTTATTCTCAGATATATTTCATTTATTTCTTTATTGACAGAAATAAATGAAATAATTACGCTGCAATCATGAAACTGAATCCTGTCACAGAACGCTTCGTTCTCCACTGGGGAGAAATGGGCTCCCGCTGGGGAGTAAACCGGACCGTATCCCAGATACATGCACTGCTGTTCATGTCAGGTCGACCACTGGCTGCAGATGAAATAGCAGAAACTCTCGGTGTAGCCCGTTCCAATGTCAGTAACAGCCTAAAGGAACTCCAGAACTGGAAGCTGATCCATGTGGCCCATGTGATGGGAGACAGACGGGATCATTTCGCGACTTCCACTGATGTCTGGGAGCTTTTCAGAACCGTAGTCAAACAACGCAAGGAGCGTGAGTTCGATCCGACAGTTGCAGTACTGAGAGAGTGTCTGGGCAGCAGGGATATCAATCTGGAAAGTGCTGATGCCAGGCGACGGATAGAGGACACCCTGATGCTGATGGAAAGCCTTTCAGACTGGGGGGATGAAATGCTCAGGCTGGAGTCGTCCACTTTGATGAAAGTGATGAAACTGGGCTCGAAAATCAAGAATCTGCTCAAGTCCGGGTAAGTTTTTTTAATTGTGTTTCTGTTTCGACAGAAATTACTGGAGAAAAAGTAGTGAAAATTCTGCTTTGTGGTGCTGGGGGCTTCATAGGTCGTCATCTGTTTGCAGCACTGCGGGATGCAGGGCACGACTGTATTGCGGGTGTAAGGCAAACCAGCCAGTCTGGACAGATGGCAATTGATTATGCCCGGGATCTTGGAACTGATGTGTGGTTGCCGCGCCTGGCGGACGTTGATGTGGTGATCAATGCAATTGGCGTGCTGCGTGATACACGCAGCCAGCCCATGGACAGTCTGCATGCCCGCGCGCCAGCGGCACTTTTCAATGCCTGCAAGATGGCAGGTGTTAAAAAGGTGATTCATGTCTCGGCTCTCGGCGTAGGTACCGATATCAACACCCACTATTTCAGGAGCAAGCTGGTGGCAGAGCAGGCGCTGATCGCGTGCGGTGATGCCCTCGACTACCTGATACTCAGACCTTCTGTGGTCTATGGGAAGGATGGTGCGAGTGCACGAATGTTCAGATTCCAGGCACGGTTACCGGTACATACGCTGCCCATGGGAGGAGTCCAGATGCTGCAACCCGTTCACATCAATGACATTGCCGAAGCCTGTGTGCGCTGGCTTGATTCTGCGTCAGGATCAATGATTGTGGATGCTGTGGGCGCAGATGCAGTGAGCATGCGTGAAATGCTGGACACCTACAGACAGCAAATGGGTCATGGTCATGCCCTGCATATTCCGGTTCCGGCTTTCATGGTAAAGCTTGCCGCGAAGGCAGGAGATTTATTGCCAATGAGCCCCCTGAGTACGGAAAACCTTGTCATGCTTGATGCCGGCAGTACTGCAGACAGCGAGCCTTTCAGTAAACTGCTCGAAAGGAGGCCGTTGTCGGTCCATGAATTTCTGGCAGCGGAGGATCAGATTTCAGCGAAATAGTACCTTAACTGCACTTCATCTTGCTTCAGTGGCTCACCATCGGCAAGTCGCGGACGGAAGGGGGAGTTGTGCAGTACCTTGCGTAGACGCCTTTCCAGTCTGGAAGTGACATTGTCACTTTTGCCCAGTATACGGATGCCCTGGACATTGCCGTATCGGGAAATTGAAAAACCCAGGTCTATATAGCCCTGCCATGCAATCTGTGCGTCCTCAGGTACGCCGAGGTGCTGCCTGGTATGTGGGCGAAAAGTGATTTCGGGTAGTTGCACTGGCAGGGGTGGATGCAACAGGGCATTGATTTCTGCTTCCTCCAGACCACTAGTCTGCAGGTAGTCATGAATTTCAGCATATTGTTCCCGGGCTGTTACACGACGATTGAACATCATGTTCCAGTCGGCCTGACCCAGCATGCTTCGGGCAACATCCAGAGGGGTGGCAGCAGGGTTGTTTTTCACGTAGATCTGCATGCGCATCCAGGCGTTACGACCATTGATATAGCTCATGGTGTTGCCTCTCAGTTCATCCCTGACAATACGGGAGCCGGTTCTTGCTGTTCTCCTGTTCAAGTAAAACAGAGGATCTTCAAGAATTCCGCGCCGCAGCGCTGAAAGGAAAATGGCTTCCACCAGCTTCTGTTCCAGTTCCAGAAGTTTCGGATCAAATAACCTGCGATGGTCAATCAGGTTTTCAATTGCCTGGTAATACTGGCTCTGCGCCAGAAAGAGATTTCTCATGGCAAGGGCGCGGGGGGTAGCGTTGATGCCACCGACGCCTCTGCCGCCAAAATTGATATTCAATCCTACGCTGTTGCCGAGTGTAAGAGCTGTCAGGAAAGTATCCATGTTCCAGTCGGCCAGATAATCCAGTGCAGGGACTACTTCAAGGCTGTCTTCACCATAGAACTGGGTGTTGAGATAAAGCAGATATTGCTGTTTTGAATTTGCTGTCAACAAATCGCCTGTGGCAATGTAGCTGTCTATCATACGTTCAACTACAGGGAATTGATCAGGAGAATACAGGCCGTTATTGATGCGGCTGATATATTCTGCCTTTTCAAATGCCTCTATGGCTTCTTCATGCAATCCCTGGTCCTGATAGGCAAGTCCCAGATCCAGATAATACTCGAACAGCCCTGTATCAAAAGGACCTTCCTGGGCCTCTGTTTCGGTGATGACCTGCAGGTACTGTTCTACGTCCCGCGCTGCCTTGTCAGGGTCTGACGTTGCAATCATTTCATCGGTATTGGCGGCAAGCACAATTCTGCCCTTGGTCCCAGGGATGGAGGCCAATACAGGGGGGCTGTCAGAGGAGGGCAGGGGATCGGGCTCGAAGAGCACCCTGTCAATATTCACGATTTCCTGGGCATTGGAAACTGTGGATGCTGAAAAAAGCAGGCAACAAAGCATCAGGCAGGCGATGCCCGGAACAGGGAGGGATCTGGCGTCTACCATTTGAATTGTCATTGCTGCTATGACCTGAAATCCTGCCGGCGTATTTCAGGACTGCGTCCGGCACTGGAAGAAATTCATGCAAAATGACCGGAGCAGGGAAAATCCAACCAGAAGGCGGTGAGACCTAATCGTGGTTTTCCATTCGGTGCTGCATCAACAGGTCTGCACCAAAGTCACCGGCCTTGCTGCGCCAGACCGCATGGACATGATTGCCGCCACCCTGAACCAGATCATATTCAAAGAAAAAGTCTGACCCTTCAAGTCGGTAATAGTGAGGCTCCCCTTCGTTTGTCCCGCCAAACCATACAAAACGCAGGTCGTTCACATCAATCTGGGCCAGATAGGAGGCAGAAATTTCAGGACGGTAAGTGGTGACTACTTCGTCCAGAATTCGCTGGGCCAGATCTTTCTGGACAGCATTGAGCGTTGCAACTGCAATGCCCTGAGCCGGGAGCGCCAGCCAGTCGTCCCAGTTTGAGGCGGGTCTGTTGAGTGTGCCCGACAGGATGTCAAAAGGAGGATTACCGTCTTCTATGGCTTGTGCACGTTGCTCTTCAGTGAGGGCATTGACCAGCGCCAGGCCAGCTTCATGGGTACCACGCTGATTGCGAAAGCCTGCCAGAGTTCCATTGGGTATGCGGGCGGGAGAAGCACCATGGAAGGAGGGCGTTACACTGACTTCGCCCGGACCAACCGTAAAATTCAGCGACAGGTGATGGCCTTCAAAGCGCCACCCCCAGGTTTCATCGTCTGATGGAATACCGAAGAAAGCGAGCGTGTAGTTTTCAGTTCCTCGGGGAAAACCTGTGGTTTCAGTATCCTGAAGAATCTTTTCCATCTGCATGACCTGAATGGTGGCGAGATAGCCCTTGGCACTCAGAGCAGTGTTCAGCATGTCGTGCACAAGCATGCGTTGTTGCGCTGACATGAAATCCAGAGGCAATCCCTTGCGCAGGTACGGCCAGTAGACATAATTGGTGCGTGCTTCGTCTTCGAATCCCAGAGCCAACAGTTCACGTCTGTTGTAACCGACAGCATTTTCGATGTTGGAAGGTTCGCCGGAAACTGTATCGAGAAAGGCCCTGGCAATGCGAGTCATCTCTTCAGTGACTTCGCGTATCTGCGAGCTCTGGATGGCATGATCGGCATTAGCCGTGGCAGCAAACAGCAGTGCTCCGAAGCCTGACAGCAGGAGCTTGTGTAATCTGTTTTTCATTTATAAGTAACCGCAGCTTATTTGGGGATGACGCTGTCAGCCAGATCAATGATGACTTTGGCCAGTTCCCCATTGTTGGTTTCAGCCATCATGAAATGGCCATTGCCCCTGAAACCCAGATCGGGGAGGTAAACATAACGGGCATCAACACCCGCCTGTTGTAGTGCCCGTGAAGCACATTCATGTCCTGCCTTGAGCCCGAATTCAGAGGCAATCAGGAATGCAGGTTTGCCTGCAAGATGCTTCAGCCGGCTGACACTGCCTGCCGGCTGTATGTCGCACATGGCTTCATCCTTCATGGGAGTGAAATCTGCTGCAAGAGGTGGATCGAAGGTAAGACCGCTGCGTACTTTGGAAAGTGGATTACTGCCCGAAGCCTCGATGGCAATGATGCCGGCAACATTTTGTGGGCTGGTATCTGCAGCCCACCAGCCCGTAACACCACCTGCTCCGTGGGTAATGATGATTGCCGGACCCGTTTTTTCCAGTAACTGGGCAAGATTGCGTGCTGAAATCTCGTTGCCTGCGTAAGGACCAGGCGGAGAGCTGGCAAGCAGGGCAAGTATAGTCGGATCACTGTGGTCCATGACATTGCCCGGCCAGTTTTCCGAGCGGGCCAGAAACGTGATGATGGCAGAGTTGGCATCGTTACCAAGTTCACCATAATGATGTGAGGTGGGCGAACGTCCGAAGCCGGGTCTGTCTACCCAGTAAACATCGAAACCGGCAGATACAAAATAATCCCGCCAGCCATCGCGGCCATCAGGCGTGCTGAACCAGTCAGTAGCCTGGCCACCACCACCATGGACGAGAATCAGGGGATAGGGGTGCTGCTTTTCTGCAGGCAACTGATAACCGACATACATCTGATTGTGAATTTTGACAGAACCATTTTCACCAGGTTCGCTTGAATCGATACCTACATAATAATGGCCCTGACCACGCAGACTGATGATGCCGGCTTCGCCTTCTGCAAGCACAACGCTGACAGACTGCAGATAGCATAATCCACAGAAAATGAACTTGAGCAGTCTTGGCATGAATGGCTCCGGACTAAATCCCAGACAGTAATGCAAATGAAACAACAGGCTGGTTGGAATACTGATGGGACAAGTTTACTACTGTTGCAAAAAGAAAAAATGGCCAACTGTTGTTTTACACAGTTCTTGCACACTAGGATTCCAGACAGGCACACTTGTCGGGAAAACAGTAGCAAACTTCATGGAGTGCAGCTGCACAAGGACCCGGACATTCACCTCCAGAGGGAATACACTTGGATAGTAACTGAGCTGCAGGAGCCTGAGAAATGCGTCAAAAAGCCCCGGTTGTCTATTTACCGCACGGAGGAGGGCCACTGCCTTTGCTGCGCGACCCTTCACATGCGGAGCTGGTGAGATTTCTGGAGTCGCTGCCATCCCGTCTGGGACAGCCACAAGCGATAATCATGATAAGTGCACATTGGGAAGAGCCTGTTGCCACAGTATGCAGGGATGAAAATCCGCAGATGCTTTTTGATTATTACGGCTTTCCACCGGAAAGTTATGAATACAATTATCCTGCACCGGGCCACCGGGGACTTGCCGACAAGTTGCAGGCACTTTTATCTGATGCGGGTATTCCCTGCAGTGGCGTAGACGGCCGGGGTTTTGATCATGGCATGTTTGTGCCAATGATGCTGATGTACCCCAATGCAATGATTCCTTGTGTGCAGCTTTCGCTCGTCAAGGGTCTGGATCCACTGAGCCATTTACAACTGGGAGAAGCCTTGCAGACCTTGCGAGAAGAAAACGTGCTCATTATCGGATCAGGCATGAGTTTTCATAACCTGAGGGCGATTTCCAGCGGCAATCACAAACAATTGACCACTGCCAGTGATGAGTTCCATTACTGGTTGACCGATAGCGTTTGTGGTGAAGGGACTCCGGAAGCACGTAAGTCAGCATTGCAAGGATGGGAGCAGGCGCCCTGGGCCAGGTTCGCGCATCCCAGAGAAGAACATCTGTTGCCACTGCATGTTTGCCTGGGGGCCGCAGGGCATGAAAAGGCAGAGCTGCTTTTCAACAGCCCCCTCATGGGTCACAAGGTGGCAGGTTTCGGGTGGTTCTGAAGCAGCTTCCTGTCAGGTCAGACGGGTACCAGTTCAGCCACATTGCCATCGTTGTCGCTGAAGCGCAGTGATCCCGGAATTTCACTTTCCAGCACACTGCCGCCAAGGGCAGTAATGCCATTAGTAACTGTGTTGCGGTCAAACGGAGATACCTTGATACCAAAGCGGGCAATTTTCGGGTTCATGCCATATTCATAACGTGACTGCTCAAGCTGCAGTGTTGTTGATGAGCTGGCAAAGATGAAATCTGCCCTGTTATTACCCCGACGTGTTTCCTGGCCATAAAGTATTCTGTAATAGCTGATGGCGCGTTCCAGGTCGGAAACCTGCAGTACAACATGATCCACGCCATGGGGAGTGACCATTCCCTGATGCCATTGCACCAGATCGGAAGGCACTGCCGCTGTTACCAGGGTGTCAGGGGCAGGCAGAAACTGGATTTCCAGTCCGTCGGGGTCTGCAAATATACCGCCAAAACCTGTGCTCCCGGGGAAGTCGCCAAAGCCGGCATCTGCAAATGCTTCGTCCATCTGGCTGAAAATGGCCTGACCGTTCTGGCGCCAGTCGGCAACTGTGGTGCAGAAATGTCCGATATAGGAGCCTCTGCCGGCTGAATCTCCTATTGCGAGATAACCCACTTCGCGTTGTTCATTCAATTCGCCCAGCAACACGAAATAGCGGAAGCCGCCGCGGAAGGGCTGTGCATGCAACGCTGTATTGAAAACGCCCATGTAGAAACGGGCAGTGGCTGCTACATCGGGCACTATTACATCCAGATGGTCCAGTCCCGGCGTATCAAGAGGCAGCAAGGCATTCTGCCCCAATGCCCGGGTGACCGGGAGCAACTGGCAAACACCGGTTGCCATTGCTGTGGCGAGCAGTCTTCTGCGGGTGAATGTCGACCTGGTGTTCTTGATAGTGCCAGTCATTGGTTGATCCCTTCAGGGTAGCTTATTGTCTTTCGGCAATAAGGGCTTCGATGAGTGCGGCTGTTTGTGGACGGTCAACAGGTGGATGCGTGGCAAGAAACACCCCATGGGCCCACACTGTCGGGGTGCGTCCCTGCTTGTCTTCCACATCCAGTCTGGCCCCATTTTCTGCGAGGTAGCGAATGATGTCGTCAGAGCCACGATTTGCTGCGGCATGCACTGCAGTGAGCCCCATGGAATTGATGGCGTTGATGTCATTGCCAAGCGCATGAGCAAACTTGACAGCTTCAAGCAGCGCCTGGGGGCCTTCATCCCAGGTCTGACTGACCACCCAGTTCATACCCGCTGCTGCCATCAGAGCATTGGTACCGGCATAGGTAGTGATGTTCGGGTCGGCCCCATGCTCCACCAGCAGTTTCATGACAGTGACGTCTCCGGACAGTGCTGCCCGAAGGAAAGGTGTCTGTCCGGTAAAGTCCACCCACGACAGATCACCAATGCGTGTAATGAAGCGATGTTCCGGTGGATGCTCTTTGGTTCTGGCATTCACATCTGCTCCCTTGTTGATCAGATGTGAGATCAGTCCGAGCATGGCTTCACGATCCACCTTGTTGTCCCGGGTAGCACCTGAAACATCGAGATTCCTGACTACCACTGCTGCCCATAGTGGAGTTTCGCCATACCAGTCGGAGGCATTTACGTTAGCGCCCTGCTCGATGAGGTAATACGCTGTCCCGAGATGGCCCGTACCCGATTCTCCAAGACTTGCAACACTGGCATTGATGATGGCGTTGAGCAAAGGCGTTACACCATTACCATCGGCCTGCTCAATATCAGCCCCGGCTTCCACCAGCAAGCGGGTCAGTGCAGGATCGCCCTGACGGGTTGCATAAAGCAGAGGCGTTTTGGCACCTGCTATGGGAGCCCTTTCCCCTCTGGTCGGCCACCCGCCCCGGACTATGCCAACACCCTTTGATCCAGCGTTGTCTTCAGGTTTTCTGAAAGCTGGTTCCGGCCCCATGAGGCTGCGGGCATCCGGGTCGGCGCCATGTTCAAGCAATAGTTTTACCAGTGCGGGTGATGCTGCACGTACGGCCAGCATCAGCGGCGTTTGTTGGAAATTTGGTTCGCGTTCGTTCGCGTCTGCGCCGAAATCCATCAGCAATTCGGCAATAGCAGCAGAACCGCTACGGGCCGCAAGAAAAAGGGCGCTTTCATCCGCCTTGTTGCGGATGGATGGATCTGCACCTGATTTGAGAAGCAGCTCCACCATGTCCACATCCCCATTCTCAATGGCCAGATGCAGCGCAGAAAGCTGATAGTGATTCAGCAGGTCAGGATCGGCGCCGGCTGCAAGAAGACGGGCAGCAGTATCAAGGTCTTCAATGCGTACTACCCAGTGCAGGGCAGGTGTTTCGTAGGGACCGAGCGCATTTATGTCCACTCCCTGTTCGGCAATCAGGGCATTGACAGTTGCCATGTCCCGGTCCATTGCCGCCTGAGGCAGGCGGGTATCCTGGGCATGCGCAGACAGCGTTAATACAGTGGCAAACAGGGCTGTAGTGACTGTAACTTTTCCCATGGTCACCTCACAGGGTCAGCAAGGCTGTGCTGTCACCGAATCCATCCACTGGCACATCGAGCTTGTCGAGCATGCTGTAGAGCAGGTTCGACATTGGTGTACCTTCTCCGGCCCTTATATGACGACC
This sequence comes from Gammaproteobacteria bacterium, assembly GCA_030831125.1. Lineage (GTDB taxonomy): Bacteria > Pseudomonadota > Gammaproteobacteria > Pseudomonadales > Pseudohongiellaceae > CAILUG01. Next base: position 3,229 of record JAURLQ010000013.1, on the reverse strand, counting down.
TCCGGCCAGTCTGCCGGATGCACCGCCCGCCAGCAGCAGTGGCAGAGGATCGTGGTCATGCTGGTTGGAGTTGCTCATGCCACTGCCATAAAGGACCATTGAGTGGTCAAGCAGTGTGCCATTGCCATCCGGGGTGTTGCGCAGCTTATCCAGAAAGTAGGCGATAGTACTGCGGGTGTGGAAAGCATTGAGTGTGGAGAGTTTCTCAATATTGGATGGTACTTCTGAATGGTGTGAAAGATTGTGGAAGGGATCGTTGATGCCACTTTCCGAATACACTGTGTTGCTGATTTCACGCGCCACCATGAAGGTAGAAACGCGGGTTATTTCCGCCTGCCAGGCAAGCACCAGCAGATCAAACATCAGTTTTGCATGGTCAGTAAAACGTGCAGGCACACCTACGGGTTTGTCAGGCACTTCAAGATCCGATACCGGGGAACTGGCAACCAGTGCAAGTCTCCTTTCGATTTCACGCACATCTTCCAGATAGCGTTCCAGCCTGATCCGGTCCGCTGCAGGCAAGGTGCGTTCCATTTTTCCGATGCTTTCAGTAACTGAATCGAGCAATGAACTCTTGAGATCCTGTCGGGCAGCCCGTTCCTCGGCAGTACTGCCATCACCAAACAGGCGTTCGAATACCACCTGCGGATTGATCTCCATTGGTAGCGGAGAATCAGGTGTCAGGTAGGAAATCGAACTGCCGCTTTCAAGGGAAAGCTCCAGCGAAGGCATTGGTGTGTCCTGACCGATAGCAGCTGCTGCCACCTGGTCGAGTGACAATGGCGAAGGGCCGGTACCTGGCTGGGCACAGGTCAGCCACACTGATGAGGAGCGCGCATGATTGGCTCCGGCTGAGGCATCTGTGCCGTAGGCGAAGGGCAGCGTCATGTCACTGATGATGTTGAGCTGATCACGGAAAGGCTCAAGAGACTTCAGGGTAGGGGTGAATTCGAAACCGGTTCCGTCAGTTGCAGGCATCCAGTTTTTCATGACGGCACCATGCGCTATGTAGATGCAGGCAAGCCGCGATTTTGGCGTCATTTCTGCGGCCAGGGATGCGGCCGGGAGCATGGATTCCAGCAGTGGCAATGCCAGTGCAGTCCCTGCACCGCGCAGTATCGCTCTTCTGTTGATGTGTTTTTTTGTCAGGAAGTGCATAGGTCCTCCTCAGTTTGCCATGGCAATCGGGTTGTCAGGAACCGCAATCCTGTACTGGAAAGGCAGGCTACTGGTGATACCAACAATGACATCAGAAAATCGGTATTCGCTTTCTGCAGTGTCGTGAATGATCTGCCTGACCGACGGCATGTCATGTGCCTCGATGGCACGTCCCAGTGCGTAAGTCATCAGTTTTTCGATAAAGGTGGTGGCAACTGTTTCGCTGCGGTCCATGAGAGCCCTGCGCATGTCCATAGGGCTGCTCACAGGGGTGCCATCTGCAAGATTCGACGAGGCATTAACCGGATAGCCATTGTCTGTGTCACGCCAGCGACCGACAAGATCGAAATTCTCGAGTGCAAAGCCGATAGGGTCCATTACCTGATGACAGGAGGAGCAGACCGGATTTTCCCGATGCAGCTCCATACGGTCGCGCAGGGTATTGACCACTCTGCCTTCTGGAACAGTGTCATTGGTCAGATCGGTTTCAACACCCGGAGGTGGCAGTGGCACCGGTGCTCCCAGAAGGTTCTCGATGATCCATGCGCCCCTTAATACCGGCGAGGTGCGATTGGCAGCAGAGGTGGCTGTCAGGATACTGCCGTTGCCGAGCAAACCGCTACGCGGGCTGTCTGCATCCAGAGGCACTCTGCGCATGTAGTCACCACGTACATCTTCTATGCCGTAATGAGCAGCCAGTTCAGCATTAAGCCATGTATAGCCGGGGTTGAGCAGATGCAACAAGCCCCGGTCTTCACGAATGAGATCGTTGAACAGTAATTCTGTTTCCTCCCGGAAGGATTGTCGGAGACTGTCGTTGAAAGCCTGGTCCTGGGGCAGGGCAGCATCCAGTTCACGCAGCTTCAGCCACTGTGAGGCAAAGTTGTCGACAAGTGCCGAGGATTTTTCATCGCGCAGCATGCGCCGGACCTGCTGTTCAAAAACAGCAGGATTGCTGAGCTGTCCGGCACTGGCAAGTGACAACAGTTCCTGGTCGGGAATACTGCTCCACAGGAAAAAGGAAAGACGGGAAGCAAGTTCCAGATCGCTTATCCTGTATATCTCCCCGGGAGCCAGATTCGCAGGTTGTACTTCAGACTGGTACAGGAACTGCGGGTCTATGAGCATCCGGGAAATGGCATACTGGATACCGGTTTCGAAACCGGCAAGGCCCCGGCCCTTGGTGAAGAACTGCATCAGTGTATCGACATCTTCCGAATTCCTGTCAACCGGATGCCGGTATGCAGATGTTGCCAGACTACCGAGTATCTCTCTGGCACAGCCGGTTTCCTGGCTCGCGGATGCAGGATAGCAGCTGAAAATTGCCTGTCTGCTGGGGGTATTTCCGGCACCACTGACTTCAAAGGGGCCGTTGATTTCCAGGCCCTGGACCCTGCCTCCGAGCGAATAGACATCGTAAAAATCATTCACACCTTCGCATCTTTGTTCGTCCACGAGAGCGAGACCGATAGTCTGGGGACCTGCGGGTATTGCCATCTGGAAGCGGGAAGGGTCTTGAGGTTCAAGTGGCAGGCCATTGAGTGTCAACACTACATTTGGCGCCTCACAGAAAGCCTGATTGTTGAAAATGCCGCCACCACGTGGCAGCAGGGCGCGGATTTCATAAACCGCATCAAGCGGGAAATTATGGGTAACGAGCATGCCGCCTCTTGTGCCCAGTGGCAGACCTTCAACATGTGAAGTCTGGTCACCATCAGGTGCAGCATAGCTTATCTGTGTTGGTATCATGCTCTGGTCACCAACCGCTTCCCTGCCTATGCGCATGGCAACGCTGGTCCAGGCTTCGATCAGAGTAGGTGATACGCTCAGAGAGGAGGCAAGGTTGTCAAAACCTTCTTCAGGAACATCAGGCGGGAGAAGCTTCTCAACGATATCAGTGGCATCAAAGCCGAGCAGATCCCTGATTACATTGATGTATTCAGCCCGATTGAGCCTGCCCATGCCTTCATTGCCGGGATCCTTGATCAAGGCAATCTGATCCTATCCGTCGGTAAGCTCAACCAAAAATTTAAAAGCAACTTGAAAGGTCGCAGATCGAGCCTACAAGTCA
>JAURLQ010000101.1 GCA_030831125.1 Gammaproteobacteria bacterium | reverse complement strand
GTGATTGTTGTTACAAACCTGCTGTTGTCCATGCGCGGCAGTGGTTTTCTGCCGAAAGACACAGCACTGCGCTATGTCATGCTCTCAACAATTTTCTACCTGATAGTCAGCGTGCAGGGTGCCAGTCAGGCACAGATGCCGGTGAACCGGATCATACATTTCAGCGACTGGGTCATCGCGCATTCACATCTTGCCATGATGGGCTTTGCCACTTTTGCTTCGATAGGCGGCATCATCCATATCTGGCAGCGCATACCTGGCGCCAGATTCAACGCCCGCGCACTGGACTGGTCGTTCTGGTTACTCACTGTCGGGATTACCATCATGGTGACCGACCTCACCATTGCAGGCCTCATACAGGCAGAGCTGTGGCAGTCCAGTGCTCCCTGGCTGGAATCTGTCCAGCAGTCACGAATCTACTGGCATATCAGGACCGGTTCCGCACTGCCTGCCACGGCAGGATTCATCATGCTTTTACATGGGCTGTGCAGTGGACAACAGGAAGCTGGTTCAAGCGCAATATCAAAATCAGAAGCCAGCAGTAACAGCGCATCTTCTCAGGCATCTTCACCGGCGCCGGTACTGCGCATGTCCTATCTGGTTTCCATGACGGCTGCTGTCGGGTTCTTCATTATTTCCATCGTACTGCTTGGCGTGCTGCCAGGACGCACTCTGAATGAACAGATAGTCAGCATGACTCCCGACAATGTCTCTCCCCTTACGGCATCAGAAGCGCGGGGAAGAGCCATCTATGCCAGCGAGGGTTGCGCCTACTGCCACACACAGCAGATACGTTATCTGGAAGCCGACATGTCACGTTTCGGGGCGCCAACGCTGGCATGGGAAGGTCAGTTCGACAAACCGCATATGTGGGGTACACGCCGCATTGGTCCTGATCTTTCCCGCAGCAGCGGCACCCGCAGTGAAGACTGGCATTTTGCCCACCTGTTTGCACCGCGCAGTGTTGTGCCTTGGTCCATCATGCCAGCATACACCTATTATTTTGACGGCAGTCCGGACAAACCGAAACAGGAGGCCCGCGATCTGCTTGCCTATCTGGAAACGCTCGGCAAGGCCCGGGAACTCGCATGGCCCGATGGTGAGCAGAAGGCCCGCGATGCCTGGCCGGATGATCACTGGGTGCAGATGTCGCTCAATGCCACACTGAACAACCATCCCGGCAAGGCACTCGCCCTCTCAACAGGTCCTGCGCCTGAGCTTCCCACAGCTTCAGAAAATGGACCAAAGCTCTGGGCCTCTTTGTGTGCAGGTTGTCATGGCAGCGATGGCAGCGGTAATGGACCTGCGGCACAATGGCTGGAACCTGCACCACTCAATCTCAGGCTGAACTCTTTTACCGAAGAGCGGGTCGCACAGGTATTGTTCAATGGTGTGGCCGGCACATCAATGCCGGCATGGCGTGACATCCCCGCAGCCGATCTGGCAGCACTGGTGAACATGGTAACTGGTTTCAGACAGTCTGAAATACCTGACGAGCCAGACACGGCACAACTGACGCTGGGTGCCCAGGTGTGGGCAGCCAATTGCGCACAGTGCCATGGCCTGGAGGGCAATGGAGCCGGCTTTGCTGCTAGCGAGTTGGCGATAATGCCAAGCGATTTCACCAGCCAACAACCCGCACTTGCAGAAAGTGTGAAAGCGCTGACTCTCGGCGTAGCAGGCACAGCGATGGCAACATGGACAGACAGGCTTGGTGATACAGAAATTCTGGCAGTTTCCCATTACCTGCGTCAGTTCTACCGGGAAGCGCCATGATCAGCGACTTCATCATATACAGCGCACTGTTGATGGGCGGCATATATCTGATTTGCTGGCTATGCAGTCGCAGATTCCGCGCCACGATTGAGCAACCCAAGTACCGCTTCATGCAAAAATTGCATCAGCATGATCGGGGGCGCAATGCATCCGGATCAGGAGAAGACCAAAGCCATGTCTGATACCAATTCCTCCAAAGCATTATTGTTGACACTGGCTGCAAGCGCAGTGCTCGGGGGCATGCTGGTAATAGTATCCATACAACGCAGCCCCGACATGGCTACCGATAGTGAGAGTCTGGTGGCTTTGGAAGCAACCGCAGAGTATGGCGAACGCCTGATCAGGGAAACAACTCGTTATATGGGACAACACCAGCCTGATCCGGCCAAACGCCTCAGTGGCAATGACCTGGATTGTTCCTCATGCCATCTGGTATCAGGTTCTGATCCGGGCACACTTTCACTGCTGGAAACTGCCTCGCGTTATCCACGCTTTTCCGGGCGTGATGGTGGCGATCGTGATTTACGTGATCGTATCAATGGCTGTATGCAACGCAGCATGAATGGTGTTGAACTCGACAGAAACAGTATTGAGATGATTGCGATGGAAACCTACATACTGGGACTGGGCCGGGATTACAGTCTCATGAGTGAGGACAAAAAACAGGCTGATGAACCACCCACATTTGCAGAGCCGGACAGAAAAGCCGACCTGGTTGCCGGACAACAGGTTTATGAAAACAGGTGTCAGGTTTGTCATGGTGCCAACGGTGAAGGTTTGCAGGAGTCGACAGACATCAGCGAGGGATATGTATTCCCGCCTTTGTGGGGCCCAGAAAGCTACAACAATGGTGCTGGTATGGGACGTGTACTGACTGCGGCCAATTTCATCAAGGCCCGCATGCCGCTGGGGCAAGCCGATCTGAGCGACGATGAGGCTTTTGATGTATCTGCGTATATCAATTCAAAACCGAGGCCTGAAAAGAGCAATCTGGAAGAAGATTATCCCGAGTTGTTCCGCAAACCCGTCGACAGCCCCTACCCTCCCTATGCCGACCCGTTCCCTCAAGAGCAGCATCAGTACGGGCCCTTTTCGCCAATCAGGGAATATTACCGTTCACAGAACAATCGCCAACCCGGTTAGAACTCCTCAAAATCATCAGCAAGTTCAAAAATTGCAGAATCTGCAGACCTTGCTGGCACCTTTCATTCAAAGATACTTTTTGACAAATCCGGTCAAACCCATGGTGCTCAGTGCAAATATCCCCAACCCCACCATCGTCAGCCAGAGCTTGTAGACAAATGAATTCAACTTCCCTGTGTGCAAGGGAACTACAGTATTGTAGATGCGTTCAATGAGGGGATAACGCAAGGCATCCATACGAATATCCATGTATCCCTGCTCAGAATCTATATAAACACGACTCAAACTCTGACGACTCCACTCCCCGTTTTGTTGCAGACCAATTATCCGGTAACCGGAAAAAGAACCTGGTACCTGTGCTGAACGAATGGTCGCATCCGGAAATACAGCCACGGCTCTTTGCATGGCTGGCAGCCAGTCACCACTGCCTCCGCCAGAGATGTCATCCAGATGTTCAGTCATGGTATTACTGTATTGCTCAGTTCGACGCATATCATCAAGCAACCAGCCTTCGGTTTGTGCCGGATAAACCAGAACGATGCCGGTGACCAGGGTCAGCAAAAAAGGGAGCAGCACTACAATTCCCAGATTACGGTGGGCAAGCAGCAAATGGGCTCGCCCCGGACTCCGCAGCAGCAGGCCCAGTCTGAATCCTTTCCTGAACGGCCAGAATGCAATCATGCCGAAAAGTGCCAGCAACACCATGATCATGGCAGCTGCTCCCACCATGTTTAGCCCTGTATCACCAAGCAGCAGACGGTGATGCAGATCGTAAACCCATTCCTCGAATCGTCCGTTGCCCTGCCATTGATCCACAATGCTCCCCTGTGTATCGAGGTAGGCAAAGCGTTCATCTGACAAGGTCAGCAGCGTGAGTGGTAATTCATGACTTGCGAACTGCACGGAGAGGATCTCGTTACCATCAAATTGGCGATCAATGGCTTCAGCGATAATCGAGAGACTTTCTGCTGTCGGGATGAATTCAACTCTGGCCTGGGGTATCACCAGCCATAGATATTGTTGCTTCCAGACCAGGAAAGTACCGGTCAGGCTTACAAGCATTATCAGCAGAGCCAATACTGCTCCACCCCATGAATGAACCAGCCTTGAATACCTGGACAATTGTCCCTGTTTGAGTTTCGCCATACCAGATCACCATCACGCGGGGCATTCTTTAACCCTGTTCATTATGCACAAATACCTAAGGAACAATGAACAAGGTACTATTACCTGCATGAATCGCTGGTATAACGGCGAATTGAAATTGCATACCACATTAGCAGAGCTGCACACAGCATGAGTAATCACGAACCCCTTGTAGTTGTGGCAATGGGCATCAACACACATCAGGAGCCCATCGCCTACATGCACAGGGATTGTCCTGTCTGCCGTGCGGAAGGATTCAGCGCCAGCACCCGGATTCTGGTCAGCACCGAAGATTGTAATTTGCTCGCAACCCTCGACGTTGTGGAAAACCACACACTTTCCCCCGGACATATAGGTCTGTCGAATATTGCCCTTGAACGCCTCGGCGTGGTTGAGGGTGACATAGTTGTGGTGCAGCATGCGCCTCTGGTGCATTCACTGGGTTTTGTGCGCAAGAAGATCCATGGCCATTCCCTGAGTGATGAGGAGATGGATGCCATCATGCAGGACATCAGCGATCACCGATATCGGGACATCGAGATTGCTGCCTTTCTCAGTGTTTGTGCCGGAGAGCGCCTCAACCTGGACGAAATCATTGGTCTGACCCGCGCCATGGTCAGCTGCGGTAAACGTATAGAGTGGTCGAACAATCCAAGAATTTTTGACAAGCATTGTATCGGCGGCCTGCCTGGTAACCGCACCACACCGATAGTCGTCGCCATTGCCAGTGCGGCTGGTCTCACAATCCCGAAATCCTCTTCGCGTGCTATCACCTCCCCTTCGGGAACCGCAGATACCCTGGAAACCCTTTTTGATGTGCAGTTCGGTATTGACGGAATGCAGCGTATTGTCAGGGAAACAGGCGCCTGTCTGGTATGGGGTGGAGCAGTGAACCTGAGCCCGGCCGACGACCTCATGGTACGTATAGAACGGGAACTGGACCTGGATGGGGAGGGGCAACTGATTGCCTCTGTACTCTCGAAAAAGATCGCCGCCGGCTCCACGCACGTGGTTATTGATATTCCCGTGGGTGAAACCGCCAAGGTACGGACACTTGCAGAAGCGGATTACCTGAGTGGCCTGTTCAATCGTGTGGGGACAGCATGTGGCATCCAGGTACGCTGTGTGATCACGGACGGCAGCCGTCCCGTAGGCAACGGTATCGGCCCGGTACAGGAAGCCATCGACATTCTCGCGGTACTCAGGTGTGAAGCACAGGCTCCGGTGGAACTGCGCAAACGCTCACTTGAACTGGCCGCGAACCTGCTGGACCTGGCAAATAATACCGGTCTGGAACAAGGCAGGAGTCTGGCTCAGGACATTCTTGACAGTGGCCAGGCCTGGACACAATTCCAACTCATAGCGTCAGCTCAGGGCGGATTGAAAACCCTGCCAAAGCCGGATTTTTCCTCCGTCATGACCTGTACAGAAGCTGGCGAGATCAGGGCCATTGACAATCGACGTCTCGCCCGGCTGGCTAAACTGGCAGGCGCACCAAACGACAAAGTGGCAGGTATCCGTCTGCACGCCAATGTAGGTAGTATTCTCAAGGCCGGCGACCCGCTGTTCACCCTGTACAGTGACAGTCCGGGGGAGATGGACTATGCACTGGAATACTACCGGCAGAACGGAGACATGTTCCTCATCGTGGAGTCCGGTTAAATGGTAAAACACCTGCCATTGCTTTTTTCACCTCAAAACCATCCCCTGATGCAAGCCTTGTGTGCAAAGCTGCCAGCTGAACAAGGCAAATTGTTGATACGCCGCTTTCCCGACGGGGAGAGCTACCTGAAAATCGATACAGATGTCAGGCAACGTCAATGCCTTGTTCTGGCAGACCTCAGTAATCCCGATAGCAAATTCCTGCCCTTGATGTTCCTGGCGGCTACCCTGAAAGAACTTGGTGCAAGCGCCGTGGGGCTCGTGGCACCCTATCTCAGCTACATGCGCCAGGACATCCGCTTCCATGAGGGCGAGGCTGTAACCTCGAAAATATTTGCCTCGCTGATATCCGAAAAGTTTGACTGGCTGGTGACAGTAGACCCGCACCTGCATCGTTATCATTCTCTCGACGAGATTTACAGTATCCCTCGTCGCGTAGTCCAGGGTGCTCCGGTGCTGGCCGAATGGCTGGCCGGTATTGAAAATGTTCTGCTGGTGGGTCCTGACGCCGAGAGCGAGCAGTGGGTGTCAAAGATTGCCGCACTGGGCGAACATCCTTTTGTAGTAGGCGAAAAAACCCGTCATGGAGACCGGAATGTGTCCATTACCCTGCCGGATATTTCAGCATTCACCGGAAAAAAGGCAGTTATCATCGACGATGTAGTTTCAAGTGGCCACACCGTACTGGAGTGCCTGGGTGCTTTGCAGCGGGCAGGCTTCACCACAGTGGACTGCGCCTGTGTGCATGGCATTTTTACTGACGGAATAGATCAGGTGCTGCGCGACAAGGGCATTCGCAAACTGGTGAGTTGCAATACTGTGGTCCACCCGTCAAATGCACTGGATGTGAGCGCATTGCTGGTTACACCGATCAATGTGTTTCTCGAAGAAGCTGATTAAAGACATTCCATTTGAACCAGCCTTCTACCGACTTTCAGTATGACATCAATGCATAACCTGACATCTGGTAGTTTGCCAGTACTGTCAGGGCTGCTGCAGCTACTTCGATATTGTCTGCCGCTTCATCATGGGCAAAACCGAAACCTGCCATGGCCTGACCACAGACATAGATATCCACACCATAGTCTGCAAGTTTGTTGATGAGATCCAGAGAGGGATTGTCAGTGCCATATCGTGCATTGAATCTTTCATCGGACAGGGCATGTGGCGTTCCCGCTCCGTGTATTGCCATGACTATATGGATATTTTCTTTTGGCACATTGGCGAGCGCAGCCAGATTGAGAAAACGGGCAGCAGTCTCCAAACCTGGCAATGTCGAGTTTTCACTCCTGCCAGTTTCAGTCACATTGAAGATCAGGTGATATTCTCTTGCAGGATCCAGCTGCTGTGCCGCTTCAGGCAGATGTACAGCGCCGCCATAGCCTTCTATGGCAGGAGACAAGCGCTCCTGGGCCATGGCCCCGGGGGCAGAGGACAGCAGACTGGCTAGAATCAGGGTAAAAACGCAGGCGTAAATTTTCATGTAATTTTCTCTGTTCCCGGAATATTCAATGGCTGCAGGTCCCCGGGTTTGACTGGAAAATCCCGTTCATACGACCTCTTGCAGTACGTATCGTACACCATACCGCACCAACCAGTTCGGAACTCGGGATGATATGAATCAGAAAAGTCCGTATATTCCAGTGCGAAGCACAAATAAAAACAACATAAAGGGGGCAATAAAATGAAAAAGATCATCAGGGTATTGATGTCTGTCAGCCTGCTGTTGTGCTGCAGTCAGCTCTGGGCTCAGGCACCTCTTCTGGGTGAGCGTGAATATCCGGAAGGCTACATTACCGGCACGGTGACCAGTGAAAACGGTCCGGAAGCCGGTGTGTGGGTTATCGCAGAAACACACGAAACCAATACACCCTATGTCAAGATCGTGGTAACCGATGATGAGGGGCGCTATACCCTGCCCCAAATGCCTGAGGCCACTTACGATGTGTGGGTGCGAGGATACGGACTGGTCGACTCCATTGCCGTTGAAGGGCGTCCCGGCGACAGGGATCTTGATCTCACTGCAGTAGTGGCGCCTAACGCGCAAGAGGCCGCAAAGGTCTATCCTGCCGACTACTGGTTCTCGCTGCTGGAAATTCCGACCGAAGACATGTTTCCCGGCACCGGACCAACCGGCAACGGCTTTGCCACCGATATAGAAACGCAGAAAGAGTGGGTACACGAATACAAGGCCCGTTGCCATTTCTGCCATCAGCAGGGCAGCGCCATTACCCGTACGCTCGACCATATGGATGCACTCGGTTTCGATTCACCCGAGGAAGCCTGGGACTATCGCCTGCAGCTGGGTGTCAGGGGTGGCGGAATGTATGGCTCATTTATAGGGCTTGGCAGGGAAGGCATGCTGCGCATTCTTTCCAACTGGACCACGAAAATTGCCGACGGCATGGTGCCTCAACAACCCCCGCGTCCGAAGGGAGAAGAACGCAATGTGGTAGTGACGCTGCGCGATATTGGTGGCGACCATGACTTCATGCACGATGAAGTGTCTACCGACAAGAACAATCCAACTGTAAACGCGATGGGTCCTGTATACGCTGTTTCATCGGGCCATGGCACGCTTGAAGTGGTAGACCCGATTACCAACGACAACTACAAGATCAATATTCCAACCCGTGAAGATCCACGAGAGGTCAACAGCCGTTTTCCACCTCCAGGACGTCCTTCCAATTTCTGGGGGATGGAGCATATCTGGGGTCTTGAAAACCCGTCTGATCCTCACAACCCGATGATGGACAGCATGGGCCGTGTGTGGATGACCTCCAAGATTCGTAACGACCAACCCGACTGGTGCCAGAACAGGGGCGATGTAAACAACAAGTTTGCGCAGTACTACCCACTCTCCCGCAGCGGCAGACAAGCTTCCGTATACGATCCAGCCACTGGTGAATTCCAGCTGATTGATACCTGCTTTGCAACACATCATCTGCAGTTTGCCGCCAATGATGCACGCACACTGTACTTCAACGAACTGAGCGGCCCGATGTTCGGCTGGATAGATACCGCCACCTACGATCGCACCGGTGATGAAATCCTGTCACAGGGCTGGTGTCCGCAGATCATCGATACCAATGGTGATGGTGTTATAACCAAACCCTGGAATGAAGCCGGCGCGGAAAATCCGGATCCGAATCTGGATACCGAAGTACGCTTCAGCCTGTATGCGGTCATACCCGATCCGAATGATGGCGATGTCGTCTGGGGTGCTTCAGAATCCTACCCGGGACACATTGTGAGACTGGACCGTGGCGACAACCCACCCGAAACCTGTATTTCAGAGGTTTATCAGGTTCCCGACCCGGGCACGGATCCTCGTGGTATCGATCTTGATTCCAATGGCGTGGTCTGGACTGCACTTGCTGCCAGCAGTCATTTCGCGCGCTTCGATCGCAGCAAGTGCGAAGTGCTCAACGGGCCGGGTACCAATCTGGGCACCCATTGCGAGGAAGGCTGGACTCTCTACAAAACCGATGGTCCTACCTACCCCAACACCGATATTCCGGCCGACTTCCACTATTTCGGCTGGGTGGACCAGCACAATGTGAGCGGACTGGGCAAGGATACGCCGATAATTACCGGTTCCAATTCCGACTCACTGATTGCGCTGGATCCGGACACCGGTGAATGGACCCGTATGCGGGTACCCTATCCGCTCGGCTTCTATCAGCGTGGTCTTGATGCCCGCATTGACAATCCTGATGCCGGCTGGAAAGGCCGCAGCCTGTGGGCCAACTACGGCACCCATCTGGTGTGGCACATCGAAGGTGGCAAGGGAACAGCCGGAAAAATCGTGCAGTTCCAGATTCGCCCCGATCCTCTGGCATACTGATCAGTACTCAGTAGCTGAAAACAAAAACCCCGCAATAGCGGGGTTTTTTCTGCCTGAATTTTCGCTGATATATGAAGATGGATTGCAGTAATAGATTGAGCGACCGTCTGCGGCAGGGGTGGAGCAATGCGCTTTGCAAGCGTAGCTTGCTGCATTGTGAAACGACACCAGCG